>QIKU01000109.1 GCA_003232015.1 Gammaproteobacteria bacterium | reverse complement strand
CTTCGGGACTGCCGAAAGCAGCATAACAATGAACAGGAATTATCACTTATAAAAGGCAAATAACTGTCTCAGGGATGGGGTCCACTTCACTAATTCGTAACTATTCACACTACCAGGATAGCCATTCTTCCGGCATGATTCTAGCTGGAATGATGGGTACCTGAGGGTATAAGTCGGTATACCCATGTCCTTTAGTTATATGTAAATCCTTCCCTGCTAGTGCTTTGCAACCACCTTAACTATCCCTCGAGTAATTTCTAGCAAAACTAAGTCTCTGTTTTTATAAGATTTAAATAAAAATATCACTTTTCAGAACGTGCTGTTACCTGACAGTAACCCCACTTCCCATAGGATAAATCCTGCAGAATAAAAACTAAGGGAGAGGGAACGATGAATAACAGGGGTAGAAGAAAATATACGCAACTGGATGATGAAATATTAACCCGTCTGGCTCAGCAGGGCGACAACCCGGCGTTCGATGCTCTGCTTGGACGTTACCGCTCATATATCAAACAATATTTGTTGCGCCTTATTGCCGACCCGGATGCCGCAGAAGACATCCTTCAGGATGCTTTTATAAAAGTCTATACGTCGATTCATCAATATCGTGGCGAGGCCAGTTTCAAAAACTGGCTATTTGTCATTACTCGTAATAGCTGGAAAAATTATTTACGCAGTCATCAATACCAGGCTCGCATTGATCAACATAAAGATGTCTACGATCTGGATATTGCCTGTGAGCAATCTCCAGAAAATGCGCTTATACAACAGCAACAATTAAAATCACTTCGCACTGCAATTAATGCCTTGCCGGACAAACAACGCGCCACTCTGTCTCTACGCATCAACCGGCAACTGCCCTTTACCCACATTGCAGCGACCATGCAATGTTCGCTGAGCACCGCAAAAGCCAATCACTATAGTGGCGTTAAAACAGTCGAGCGAATGATTGCTGCATAATATTTTAAAAAATTATTAGCTTTATTTATCCCACCCCGTGTCATGTAGTTAACAAGCATCATTATTGGGAGCCATTACGATGTTTAAACGAATCAGTCTCTTGATTTATAGTTAACCTGAACTCGGGATAAGAAATGCTCGTCATTCCCACATGCATTTAGCGGGGGTTCGGTGACTCGAATTCTAAATTCCGGCTAAAACGATACCTTAATGATGGTATTTTTTGTGTTTAGTGAGTAGCCCGGATGAAATGAAATGTAATCCGGGAAATAATGCATTAACACTCCCGGATTTCGCTGCGCTACATCCAGGCTACATAAATAAAAAGATGGGATTGACAGTTTACCAATGTAGATTTCCTTATCCCGAGTTCAGGTTAGTTAGATTGAAATGCAGCAAAGAAGGAGAAAGGCTTGTGCGAGCTTAGTTCGCTACCAGATCAGGTCGTCCGGCACGGTATATTCGGCATAGGGATCATTTTTATCCACCATAGGTTCATTGTTATCGAATAATATAATGCGTTTTTCATCGCGCTGCTGAATTTTTTCTGCGATGGTTTTAGGTACAAGCTCATAACGGCTATCGATATAGGCAATGCCTAAAGCGCCACTTATAATTTTTTGCTTCATCTCATTATTTATATAAATATGCTTTACTTTGTTCATATGTTCAAAGTTATAAGCAATTTCACAATCTTGCTGTCGGGCTAGGCAATTTTTTGTAATGAGTTGATTAATTTCAGCTGATATCGCTTTTATGCGTGCGGCTTGTTCTTTTTCCTTATTCAGTTCTCGGTCGAGCCGCGCTTTATCCTGTGCCGCTTGCTGAATTTTTAACTTAGTTTCATCGGCTGCGGCTTCTTTTTGGGAGCGCTGTTGTTTGTTCTTTTTTGTTTTATCTTTTTTAGCATTATGAGCCTGCTGTTTGGAGACAATGCCTGTTTTTAGTAACTGATCTCGAAATGGGTTGCTCATATTTTATCTCGCTTGTCTGGGCGATAATTAGCCTGCGTGTCCGAAGTGGTATGCTAATTTGTTGTTTTTTATACAAAAAACATCTTAAATGCTGCCGAGAAGAGGACTTGAACCTCCACGGGGTTGCCCCCACATGCACCTGAAGCATGCGTGTCTACCAATTCCACCACCTCGGCGTTTAAGCGAGGTAGACTTTACTAACTAGCGAATTAACTGTCAATTTAATCTGTGCTAATGTTCGGTTGCGAAATCAGTACGCTTGAACGAAATTCAGGTTAAACTACACTCCTATTATATAACTACGTAGCGCAAAGAATGTCGAAGAAAAAAAATATAGATCCACACGCGGAGCGTGAAGCTCGAAAATATGCACAGCCTATCGCCAGCCGTGAACTTATCATGGAATATCTGGAATCCATGGGGGCGCCGCTGAACCGTGACCAGATTGCAGCGCATTTCGATCTTGTCGATGACGATAATTACTTTGCGCTCAAAAAACGCTTGCGCGCGATGGAGCGTGATGGGCAGATTATCTACACCCGTAAAGGTGGTTATGGTCTGGCACACAAGATGGATTTGGTGTGTGGCCGGGTACAGGGGCACCCCGATGGTTTTGGTTTTTTAATCCCGGACGACAATAGCGACGATTTATTTTTAGCCCCTCGTGATATGCGTGAAGTTTTTCATGGCGACCGCGCGATGGCACGGGTTGCTGGAGAAGACCGGCGTGGGCGGCGTATGGGGCGTATTGTTGAGGTACTTGAACGCGCTCATGAATTGATGGTTGGGCGCTTTTTTGTTGAGCACGGCGTTGCTTTTGTTGTTGCCGATAATAAGCGCATTACTCAGGACATTATGGTTGCCGCCGAAGATTTTAATGGCGCAACACACGGGCAAATTGTTTCACTGGAAATTATTCAGCAACCTACCAGGCGTCATCAGGCGTTGGGTCGGGTTAAAGAAGTTATGGGCGAACACATGGCGCCCGGCTTGGAAATTGATATTGCGATCCGCTCGCATGACTTACCTAATCACTGGAACAAAAAGGTGATTGCTGAAGCTGAAAATTTACCCGTTGAAGTATTGCCCACTGAAATAGAAGGTCGCGTTGATATTCGTGAGCTGCCTTTAGTCACCATTGACGGTGAAGATGCGCGTGACTTTGACGATGCTGTTTATTGCGAACCCAATGCAAACGGCTGGCGTTTAATTGTTGCCATTGCTGATGTGTCTAACTATGTAAAACCAGACGCACCGCTTGATTTAGAAGCACAAAACCGCGCAACCTCGGTTTATTTCCCTGAGCGTGTTATTCCAATGTTACCCGAAGCCTTGTCCAATGGTTTATGCTCGCTTAACCCGCAAGTAAATCGCCTGTGCATGGTTTGTGATATGCAAATTAGCAAACAAGGCACTTTAAAAGATTATAAGTTTTATCAGGCGGTGATGTATTCGCATGCACGCTTAACGTATACCCAGGTGGGCGCCATGCTTGAACAACAAGATAAAACATTACGCACTGAATATAATGCGGTGCTGCCGCATTTAGAAAACCTTTATGGTATGTACAAAGCCATGCGTGCACAGCGCAGCAAGCGTGGAGCGATTGACTTTGAAACAACCGAAGTCAGAATTGTATTTGGCAGTGAACGCAAGATAGATAAAATTATTCCTGTTTACCGTAACGATGCACATAAAATAATTGAAGAATGCATGATCACTGCAAATGTGGCGACTGCACGATTTTTGTTAAAAAACAATATGCCGGCGTTATACCGAATTCATGAAGGCCCGACTGTTGAAAAACTGGAAGACTTGCGTAAGTTTTTATCCGAATTTGGTTTGCAAATACCCGGTGGCGAAAAGCCAACGGCAAAAGATTATGCTCATCTGGTTAACCAGATAAAAGAACGCTCAGATTTTAATTTAATTCAAACTGTTTTATTACGCAGCCTGCGCCAGGCGGTATATAGCCCTGATAATATAGGCCATTTCGGTTTAGCCTATGATGCCTATGCACATTTTACTTCACCCATTCGACGTTACCCAGACTTACTCGTGCATCGTGCTATTAAGCATGTATTAAGCAAGCAATCGGTTGCTAACTATAAGTACGACCACAAAGACATGGTGCACTTTGGTGATATCTGTTCTCAAAACGAGCGCCGAGCAGACGAGGCAACCCGTGATGTGAACGACTGGCTTAAATGTGAGTTTATGCTGGATAAAGTAGGTAATGAATACCCGGGAAAAATTACAACCGTGACTGGTTTTGGTTTATTTGTAGAGTTAAATGATATTTTTGTTGAAGGCCTGGTGCATGTTACCAGCCTGGATAATGACTACTACCATTTTGACCCGGTTAAACATCGACTTGTTGGCGAAAATAGTAATAAAATATATGGCTTAGGCAATGATATTACCATTCGTGTTGCACGGGTTGACCTGGATGAGCGTAAAATAGATTTTGATCTGGTTTTGAGTGATGCAGACAGTAAAGGTACAGGTAAACCAAAATCAAAAAGTAATCAACGCAAAGATAAAAAACCGGGGCGTAAAAAATCACGTCGTATTTCCGATACCAAACGCTTTACCGATAAAAAAGAAACAGACCTTGCTGATACTGAATTAGATAACCAGCCGGCACGCAATAGAAAGTCTAACAAAAAGAAAAACACTAAAAAGAAAGTGGCACAGAAAAAATCAGCATCAAAGAAAAAAGTGTCCAAAAAGAAAGTTACAAAAAAGAAAACGGCGAAGAAAAAAGTAATCAAGAAAAAAGTTACCAAAAAAAAGGTAGCTAATAAAAAAGTTTCGAAGAAAAAAACGGTACCGAAAAAGAAAGCTCGCAAGTGAATACAGATGATTTGATTTACGGTATCCATGCTGTGCAGGCCGCATTGGAAAGCCAGGCAAATATTACTGAATTATGGGTTGAAAAAAAGCGGCACGATCAACGTGTTGAAGATATTCTTGAATTAGCTAAACAAAAATCCATTCCCTGTGAACGAGTGACAAGTCATATATTAAAAGAATGGCTACCGGATGCACGTCATCAGGGGGTTGTTGCAAAGCTGGCCAGTATTTCAAGCAAAAATGAGTCGGATTTAAATCGTTTGCTAGATTCACTCGAGGAGCCGCCTTTTATCTTGCTATTAGACGGTGTAACCGATCCTCATAACCTCGGGGCCTGCATTCGCACTGCCGAAGCGGCCGGTGTGCATGCGATAGTGGTGCCTAAGGATAAGTCCTGCGGCATGACCGCAGCCGTGCGTAAAGTGGCTTCGGGCGCCGCTGAAATACTGCCTTTTGTTCAGGTGACTAACCTCAGTCGCTGTATCAAGGCCTTGCAGGAGCGGGGGATCTGGTTTATTGGCACCGATCTGGCAACTGATACTAACTTATACCAGCAGGATTTAACCGGCCCACTGGCGATAGTGATGGGAGCTGAAGGCAAAGGCTTAAGACGGTTAACCAAAGAACATTGCGATACCTTGGTGAAATTACCCATGAAGGGCACGGTTGAAAGCCTGAATGTGTCTGTTGCGACCGGGGTGGTGCTTTTTGAGGCGCTTAGGCAGAGATTGTAGTTCGTAGTTAATCTATTGATTTTAATGGCTTTTATCTTGACTTGCTATTGTTAACTATGCGCTTCAAGCATTCATTGCAATTAGCCTCTAATTTAAGTAAAATTCGCCGCCTTAAATATTTTTTTAAGTTCCTTGCTTCACTGGAACCCGCTGTAGAGTTGGGTTTACCAGGAAGCTACTTTAACCATGAGGAGCATTTATGCGTCATTATGAAATCGTTTTTCTCGTTCACCCAGATCAAAGTGAACAAGTCCCTGCCATGGTCGACAAATACAAGTCGGGCATCGAATCTAAAGGTGGTTCAATCCATCGTTATGAAGACTGGGGGCGTCGTCTTTTAGCCTATCCTATTCAAAAAATTCACAAAGCACACTACATTCTTATGAATGTTGAATGTGGCCAGGAGTCACTGGATGAATTAACAAACACATTCCGTTTTAATGATGCGGTTATTCGCCACATGGTTATTCGTCGTAAAAAGGCCATTACCGAGCCTTCACTGATGGCGAAAAGAGATGAGCGTGACGATTCAAGTACAGACAGAAAACCTGCACCTGCACCTGCACCTGCACCTGAAAAAGCACCTGCACCTGAAAAAGCACCTGAATCAGATTCAGCTGAATCAAAACCAGAAGCCGCCGCTTAATTATTGAAAGAGAAGGAATAGAATATGTCACGTTATTTTCGTCGTCGTAAATTTTGTCGTTTTACAGCAGACAAAGTAGAAGAAATTGATTACAAAGATATTGCTACGTTAAAAGGCAATGTCACTGAAAGTGGAAAAATTGTACCCAGCCGTATTACCGGTACAAAAGCGCGTTACCAGCGCCAGCTTTCAACTGCGGTTAAACGTGCGCGTTATCTGGCACTTATCCCGTATACCGATTCGCATAGCCAGTAACCACTAAGGTTATATTATGCAGGCGATTGCAGCCTTTGTATTGCGTGGACGCAATCAAGCTATATTAAGCACCATTGGTTTTGCTGTATTGGCGTTATTTTTTACGCCAATGGGCTTATTCAGTGCGGCATCTATTGGCCTGGTGACGTTGGTGCACGGTGCAAAACAGGGGTTACTGATTACGGTTATTGCCTCTATTTTTATGTTGGCCATTTCCAGCTTTACCGGTCAAATGGCACTTGGTATTGAGTACATTATTTTTTACTGGCTGCCTGTCTGGTTGTTGGCGCAATTACTGGCTCGGCAGGTTTCGCTGTCACTGGTTGTGCTGGTAGCAGCATTGATTGGGTTAGTTGCAGCTATTGTAATGGCAACATTGTATGTTACCTACGAAGCTCAGTGGAACAAGATTATTCTGGACAATTTATTGCCGGCTTTTAAAGATGCAAAAATGGACTTGTCTGATGAAGAACTGAAGGTCTTTGTACTGAACATAGGTAAGATGGTTGTTAATTATGGTGCCGCTTACTGGTTGCTAAGTATGTGTGCTAGCTTATTTCTGGCGCGTTGGTGGCAGGCACTGCTTTTTAATCCCGGCGGGTTTGGAGAAGAGTTCAGGAAATTACGCTTTGGTGTGAGTGCGGCGGTCGGCGCTATGCTGTTAATTGCCATTGCTATTCTTGTTAGTGATGGTTTGCTTAACCAGATCCTTGTTGGCAGTGTTGGCGTTATTGTATTGCTTTTTGTATTACAGGGTTTGGCCATTGCACACACTATTGCTGTTGTGCGAAAGCTAAAAGCAGTGTGGTTGTACCTGTTGTATTTATTAATGATAGTGCTAATGCCGTATGAATTGTTTTTAATCGCCTTTATTGGTTTAAGTGACAATTGGGCAAACTACCGGGCACGTATTAAACCGGTATAAATAAATTTAAAATGAGGCCAGTGATTTGGTCGTATTGATTAGAGGTAAACAAAGATGGAAGTAATTTTATTAGAAAAAGTAGCGAACCTGGGTAACCTGGGTGACAAAGTGAATGTTCGTCCGGGCTATGGCCGTAACTTCTTAGTGCCTAAGAAAAAAGCCGTTCCTGCAACCAAAGAAAACCTCGCTATGTTCGAAGAACGTCGTGCAGAGTTAGAAAAAACCGCAGGAGAAGCCTTAGTTGCAGCGCAGGTACGCGCAGAGCAGCTCGCAGCACTGGTTTCAATTACTATTATAGCCAATGCCAGTGACGAAGGTAAGTTATTTGGTTCTGTTGCTGTCGGCGATATTGCTAAAGTAGTAACAGATGCAGGCGTTGAGATATCCAAGCAGGAAGTTAGTATGCCAGAAGGCCCTATTCACACTATTGGTGAATATGACATTGCTATTCGTGTGCATTCTGATGTTGCACAAATTGTTAAGGTTGTTGTTGTAGCAGAATAAATCAACGCCTTAGCAAGTAAAGTTAACTTGCTATTTAAAAGTTCTTTCTAGAGCTTCCTTACCCGGCACATTCCGTGCCGGGTTATGTTTGTTTATCACCAAATACTAATTTTATTCGCTCAACTTTTTATAAAAGATGCTTAATTATTAGCACTCTTTTTTAAAGTCATTGTGGTATTATTTTTCTCTGGCGCAAGCCGCATTTAGCCACCCAAGTATATTTAAAATAGACTAAAAGAACGATAAAACTATGCAGGAAGTTGTATTCCCTAACGCATCGAATGACCGAGCGGATAAATTAAAGTTACCCCCTTATTCTATTGAGGCAGAGCAGTCTGTACTCGGTGGTTTAATGATCGATAACAGCACCTGGGAGCAAGTAGCCGACCAGATCGCCGAAAACGACTTTTATCGGCGCGATCATCGTCTGGTTTTTCGCGCAATCGTGGCCTTAGCTGAGCAAGATCACCCCTTAGATGTCATTACCTTGTCTGAATGGCTGGATCAGCAAAAAGAACTGGAAAATGTGGGCGGCTTAAGTTATTTGGGCGCACTTGCAAAAAATACCCCCACCTCCGCTAACATTAAAGCCTATGCCGCCATTGTGCGCGAGCGCTCGGTTTTGCGGCAGCTCATTCGTGTTTCAACCGATATTGCCGAGTCCGCTTACAATACCGAAGGCCGTAGCAGTGCCGAAATTTTAGATAAGGCCGAGCAAAAAGTTTTTCAAATTGCCGAGCAGGGAGCAAGAACCAATCAGGGCTATAAATCGGTAACCGAGTTAATGGGCAATGCGCTGGAAAAAATTCAAACCCTGTTTGATAATGATGCAGCCTATACCGGTGTCCCCACTGGCTTCGATGATTTCGATATGAAAACATCCGGTTTACAACCTTCTGATTTAATTATTATTGCTGGCCGGCCCTCCATGGGTAAAACATCGTTTGCGATGAACATTGTCGAAAGCGTGGCGGTCAAGGCGAAGCAAACCGTCGCTGTGTTCAGTATGGAAATGCCGGGCGACCAGCTGGTTATGCGTATGCTGTCATCATTAGGGCGTATCGATTCCAACAAAGTGCGAACCGGCAAATTAGAAGACACCGACTGGCCACGCTTAACCTCGGCAGTGAATATTTTAAATGAAGCCCCCATTTTTATTGACGACACGCCGAGCATGTCACCAATGGAAATTCGTGCCCGCGCAAGGCGGATTAAAAAAGAGCATGGGCTGGGTTTAATCGTTATTGATTACCTGCAACTTATGCAAGTCAGTGGCAGCACTGAAAACCGCGCCACAGAAATTTCAGAAATATCCCGCTCCTTAAAAGGGCTGGCAAAAGAACTGGGTGTGCCGGTTATTGCTTTATCACAGTTAAACCGTTCTTTAGAGCAACGGCCAAACAAACGCCCGGTCATGTCAGACCTACGTGAATCCGGTGCTATCGAGCAAGATGCCGATTTAATTGTTTTTATCTATCGTGATGAAGTGTATAACGAAGACAGTCCCGACAAAGGCTCAGCAGAAATTATCATTGGCAAACAACGGAATGGACCTATTGGTATGTCACGCTTAACCTTCCTTGGTAAATACACCAAGTTCGAAAATTACATTGGCAACAGTGCTGCACCTTCTTTCGAGGGTTAATAATGAGTCGAGTTACTCGCGCTACGATTAACCTCACTGCACTCAAACATAATCTCGCGGTTGTAAAACAGGTTGCCCCGTCACAAAAAATAATGGCTGTGATTAAGGCCGATGCCTACGGGCATGGTATGGCACGTACTGCTCAAGCACTCGCAGAAGTATTAACCGAGCAGGATGCCTTTGCCGTTGCCTCGATTAATGAAGCCGTTATGTTGCGTGCAGTTGGTATTAAAAATTCGATTGTTGTGCTGGAAGGTTTTAATTCTTCGGCTGACCTCGCTTTAATTCAACAACATGATATTAGTGTTGTTATCCATCATATTAGTCAGGTCATACTGTTAGAGCTGCACACCGAACAGGCGAATAACATAAAGTGCTGGCTAAAAATAGATACCGGCATGCACCGACTGGGTTTTGCGCCTGATGATGTCAAAAAAATGTATCAACGCTTATTAAATGCCGGTGTGGATACCGACATTAGTTTAATGACGCACCTCGCCAATGCTGATGATTGTGGCGACGTTAAAAGTGAACAGCAGATTGAACTGTTTAATCAGATTGCGGCTGGTAATCCCGCCGAAACCAGCCTGGCAAACTCTGCCGCTATATTGGGTTGGCCTGCTGCGCATGGCCACTGGGTGCGCCCTGGCATTATGCTGTACGGCGTTAATCCTTTTATTAATTCCACAGAAGGTGAAACAAATAAACTCACAACCACTTTAAAGTCAGTCATGACCTTGTCTGCAACATTAATAGCGGTTAATAAAATTTCAAAAGGCGAAACGATAGGCTATGGCAGTATCTGGCAATGCCCAGAAGATATGTTGGTGGGTGTGGTGTCGATTGGTTATGGCGATGGTTACCCGCGCCATGCCCCGTCCGGTACGCCGGTTCTAGTTAATGGTAAGCCTACAACTTTAATTGGCCGTGTCTCCATGGATATGATCATGGTCGACTTACGTAAGCAAGCGGATGCAAAAGTGGGCGATGAAGTTATTTTATGGGGTGACGGCTTACCCGTTGAAGAAATTGCAGCGGCAGCCGGTACTATAGGGTATGAACTTTTATGTGGGGTTACAAAAAGAGTGAGTTTTGAATATAGAGAAGATGAATAAGTTATCGCCACGCCCCTATAAAACAGAACTATTACTGGCTATAATTTGAACATTAAAGGAAAATGTAAGGGTATATATAATGGCAATTGCAAAAGACCAAATAAAACAGATACTTGATAATCAACCCGATGATAGCTCATATGACGAAATATTAAGAGAGTTAGCATTTAAACGCATGGTAGATAAAGGTTTACTGGATGAAGCTCAGGGTAAAATAATATCGAACAAGGAGATGGATAAAAGAATTCAATCATGGCAAAAATAACATGGACGAGTGAAGCTGAACGATGGCTAAAAGACATATATGATTACATTGCAAAGGATAATTCGATAGCCGCTGCCAATGTAATCAATGGAATTTATACCAAGGCGCAAATTTTATTAGAACAGCCGGAAATGGGTTATCAGTACGAACATGAATCAAAACAAAGTATAAGGATACTTCTTTACGGTCATTACCGAATTACATACATAACAAAAGATAATAAAAATATAGTCATTCTTGGTGTATTTCACGGTGCGCTTCAAATTGAGAATTATTTAACCTTAGATATATAACCTTAGCTGCATTTAAGAAAATTTACGATTATCCCCGGATAGGAAACGGGAATCGTTCACTAAAGACACGCAAAACACGCCGTCCATGGCCGCTCGACTGCCGCGTCCTTGCGACAGACGGTCTTTAGTGAACGATTCCCATTCCCTATCCTCACTTTTGCGGAATTAAAGTATTATTTTTCTTATGCACAGCTGAGGTTATATAAGAAACCAGATTGCTTCGTTGTGCTTTTATACCCTTTAGGGGGGGCAACGACAGAAGTGGGCATTGCTAAACCTTTAGCTACGAGTAAAACGTGATATGTTAGCGTGGTAAACTTGCTCAGTAACAGGATGAAAAATCAAAAAAAATGCTTATGCAACCCTTGATCTTTTTTAGTAAGCTAAAAAGATGTGCTTGATAGTACAGTTAGAAACAATAATGTGTATTTAAAAATTCAAATGGAATTAAATTAAATGGCAAAAGCAAAACAAATTTACAGTTGCAGCGCATGTGGCGCACAGGCACCGAAGTGGGGCGGGCAATGTACCGATTGTGGCGCATGGAATACGCTGGTGGAAGTAACCGCAATGGCGGCCGCAGGTGCAACACGTATGCCGCGGTACAGTGGTTTTGCGGGTGACGCTAAAAATGGACAGGTACAGGTGCTTGCCGATGTTCAGGCCAGTGAAATCGCGCGCTACAGTTGTGGTATTGAAGAGTTTGATCGTGTGCTGGGCGGCGGTTTAGTCCCTGGCTCGGTGGTGCTAATTGGTGGTGATCCGGGTATTGGTAAATCCACTTTACTGTTGCAAACACTTGTGGCATTAGCTGAAACATCAAAGACTTTATATGTTACTGGCGAAGAATCGCTAGAGCAAGTCAGCATGCGTGCACAGCGGTTGGGTCTAAACACTGAAAAAGTAAACGTACTTACCGAAACACAAGTCGAAAGTATTTTAAAAATAGCGCAAGTAGAAAAACCTGCGGTAATGGTCATTGATTCAATACAGGCTGTGTATACCGAAGCGGTTCAGTCGGCACCCGGTGGTGTGGCGCAAGTGCGTGAGTCAGCGGCACAACTGGTGCGTTATGCCAAACAAACCGGCACGGCTTTGTTTTTAGTTGGCCATGTTACAAAAGAAGGCGCCTTAGCTGGTCCACGTGTTTTAGAGCACATGGTCGATACCGTTTTATATTTTGAAGGTGACAGTAGCAGCCGTTATCGTTTAGTGCGCGCAATAAAAAATCGTTTTGGTGCAATAAATGAGCTGGGTGTATTTGCAATGACAGGTAAAGGCCTACGCGAAGTGACTAACCCATCGGCAATTTTTTTATCCCGCCACGAAGAAGTCGTGCCGGGTACCGTGGTAATGGTAACCTTAGAAGGCAGCCGACCTTTGTTAGTTGAAGTACAGGCGCTGGTAGATGAAAGTCATCTAGGTAATCCACGCCGCGTCACCACTGGTTTAGAAACCAATCGCCTCGCCATGTTACTCGCCGTATTAAGCCGCCATGGCGGAATAATGATGCACGACCAGGATGTGTTCGCTAATGTAGTAGGTGGTGTGCGCGTAACCGAAACCGGCGCCGACCTTGCTGTGCTGCTTGCTATTACCTCAAGCCTACGCAGTAAAACGATACCTGACGATTTAATTGTTTTTGGCGAAGTCGGTTTAGCCGGAGAAATTCGCCCCGTCCCCAATGGCCAGGAACGTTTATACGAAGCGGCTAAGCATGGTTTTAAGCAGGCCATTATTCCCAAAGCCAATGCACCACGTGAAGCGCCTAAGGGTATGACGATTTATCCTGTTACGCGGCTGGATGAGGCTTTGGATAAGGTTTGATTGAATAATAGGTTGCTGTTTAAAGACTTTATTGTGACCGGTTGTTATGGATTTTGATATATTTAAAAGGCAGGATTCATTCTAATACACTGTTAGCCAAAATAAATTTCACACGCAAAAGGAGAATGCAATATGTTATCAAGAGAATTTTATGTTGTTCCAGAAGATATCTTTCGTTTAGGTAATTCCAATGGTTCAAGGTTGAGTCATGTTCGGCTTAGGGATATTAAAGTAACAAAAATAAACGATATTAATATAGTTATTGCTAACGGCAAAGGTGTTAGTGTATTTGATAAAGAAGGCATTAACTTATCCCCAATATCGGGGTGGGTTTGGCAAATTTCAAAGCATATTTCTTTACCCAACGGGCTAAAACTCGTAAAAGATTCAAAACATCATTATTGCATTGCACCTATTAAAAATATGCCAGTTGCCAAATATAAAGGCTTGCTGGAAGAAATGGCGCTACGTGCTAAGAGAGTTTATAAAAAAGAAGGTAAAGCTGTATGAGTACTTTAGAGTTAAATTTAACTGAGTCAGAAACAAAAATTATCCTGGAGGCTCTTATTGAGAAAGATACTTTAATGGATTCTATTTGCAGCACATCAGATGATGAAGATTTGAAGGTAGATGTAGGGAATGATCTTATAGAATTAAGATTATTATTAAAAGAATTAAAGTATAAGGCTATATCTAGTTTTGGAGAGTCAGTATTAGAATTTAGTAATGAGCCTCTTTAATGGCATGGCTAACAAATAAAGATAAAGATATTTGGGGTTAGAGCAAAAACTCTGTCTGAAACTTAAACTTACGCAATAGCAAGTTAACGGGACAGTGGTAAGTTGATAGATAAAAATTATAATTGAATTTCTCGTTCAGTTATGACGAGAGAAAAAACATTGGGGTTAAAAGGGAGATGTTGTTCACCCCCTTTAGGTTATCCTGATTAAAGATTCTTGTATATTGGGGGGTAAATAGATGCTTAGAATTAAAATATGGTCAGTTTCATTCATTTTACTTGCGGGGATTGCTGTTAGCAGTGTAATGGGTGCGTATACAAATAAACCATCGAAAGTACGTACAGAATTTACAGACAAGGTTGCTGTTGCCTGGTTAAAAGCGGGAGCATTAACAGGTTATTTGGCACATAGTAAATCAGGTGGTTGGCATTATCTGCGTAAAAGGCCTGAAGGTACTGATTCTCTCCCCGTGTTTCTTTGGACAAAGTTTAAACCGGGAGTAATGGCTCAGTTACCGGCCCCTTCTGTGGCATTTGCAATTAGCGTGGGTGGTACGAAGATGAATAATGCTGGCCTGGAAGAATTAGCCAGGTTCAAATACTTACGGTCACTTGATATTAGCCATACAAGAGTGACGGACGAAGGGCTAAAAAAATTAGCTGTCATTCCTTCATTGCGCAGCCTGGATTTTGGTGCATCTTATGTTACTGACGCAGGGTTAGCTGCACTTGCAAATATCAGAAATTTACGTAATTTTTATTTTGGCAGCACGGCCGTAACAGATAAAGGTGTTACTGAGTTAGCCAAAAATAAAAATATGCGTATTTTATATTTGTATAATACTCGGGTGACCGATGCGTCTTTAAAAGTACTTGCTGCCATTAGGAGCTTGAAGATTTTAT
>QIKU01000026.1 GCA_003232015.1 Gammaproteobacteria bacterium | reverse complement strand
AAAACCATTTCTGCCTGTTGTACATTATTGCCACGTACACGCACCAGGTTGCTATTACTATCAACATATAATTTATTTGTATGTGAGGCATGTAATTTAAACGTTGGGAACCAGCGATCATAAATATAATCGACTGAACCAAGCCAGTCTTCATAACTTGAATCATAATTCGCATAGGAAATTGAAACACCGTAAATATGCCTTGCCAATATGTCCCAACCCGAAGTAAACGCACCCACCTGATAATAGTCATCTGCTATGGCTAAAACAGGATGATACCAACGCGGGATTATACTCTCGGCGGGGGAGTAGTCTTTAACTGGCTCGGTCTTCGCTTCGCTCGGTGATGGTTTTGCAATCGCACTGCTGCCTTTGTTGGCCGGTGGAACATCACGGGTTTCTTTAATCGCTAACTTGAAAACATCATAACCCTGTTTTGTGTAACCCACATAATACAGTTCATTTTCATCCTTACCCTGAACAGGATAAAAACCACCACCAACCAGATCGGTTAAACTGGTAGTTTTACCCGACTCGATATTAAGACGGCGAATATTATAGATGCCGCCATTATCAGAACTGTATAAAATATTTTTGCCGTCGGCTGAATAAAGGGGGTTGGTTTCAATGACATCATCCTGAGTCACAAACTGCCATTGCTTTGTTGCTATATCAAACGTCTCAAGGTTCCAGCCTGTCTCGGGACGAAATACTGAAGCAATAACGGTGTCTTCGGTTGGCGACCAGTCAACCGATGCAATAACTTCGGCATATTTCCCTTTCCACAATGTTTCTTTATACTGCCCCTTTGAGTCCAGCAAGTGCACTTCATTTTTTGCCAGGCCATTTTTAATCGCAATTAACTGCTTACCATCAGGGCTCCAGCTAACCGTTCGGTAACGCGCACACTTTGTTAAACGTGTTTCTGCTCCACTGACCGGATTGATATGATACAGGTCATAATAAATAGCGGCATTACGACAGCGTTCAGGTTTTGCCAGAACAATACCCGCCTGCTCATGCAGGTCGAAACGTGCGTTAACTCTTAACTCGGTGAGTTGCTTTGCAACCGGGTAACGACCCTCTTTTTCAGCGCGGATAACCTTGAGCGCCATATTTTTATCGGCATTATAATCAACATAAAAAATATCTCCCTTTGCAGACACCTGTAAAGGGCCGGTAAAATAACCTTCACTGGTGAGCCGCTCACCAATCAATTCACCCCGTTTTTCCACTGCCTGCCACTGTGGCTGGTACTTATCTTTCATTGCGGTTTCAAAATCATTCCACAGCCCCTCCATGTCCTTACCCACCGTGTAATAGGCATTGGAATTCAGGCGCCAGGGGATGACGTTGTCAGAATAATTATCCACAAGCTCAATAATCTTTTTCTTGCCGTATTTTTTTTCAAGGTACTGAAAAAAATGCACGCCGTATAAATAACGTGATGAGCTCATTGGCCAGTCGGAAATCATCGGTACATTAATGTGGCGTAAGGTTTTAAAGCCGTCTTTTACCTCCATCCGCATTAACATATCAAAGTAACTGCTTTGCCCCCGGCCAACACCACGCTCTTTATCGGTTTCACCATAAGTTGCCAAACCTTCAATCAGCCATGATGGTTGATAGGCATTAGGGAAAGCCGTAAAAAAGGGGAAGATATAAGCAGCACGGCCAAATATTTTACGCATCACCGATGCGGCACCCGTTGCCTTATCTAAATGTAAAATATGGATATATTCATGCTTGATAACCGTTTCCAGCCAGTCTGAATTATCTTCAATACTGTTAACGCTGTCAGGGCTCGACAAAAAGATGCCGGTTCGGTTGGTTGGGAAGGGGGTTGCATAACCGTTTGCAATGTCATATTCATCGGTTAAGATAATGTCGGTCTTGTTTGCAGGTGTCCAGTCCAGCATTACCCTTAATTCAGTGTGCACTTCTTCCGCAATCGCCAGAGTACGCCGCGCCAGGTCTTCCCCGCCCGTATGGAAATGACAACGGAAATTTTTTGATTCAAGGGTGAACCAGTCCAGGGTGTAATCATGCAATATTGCCGCTTTGGCGGGTAATGCATTCAATAGTAAAATAATTAACGCAAAAAACAAGACTGCAATTTGTTTTGTTATAAAGTTTGCCCTAACCAAATTTACCCGAGCTAAATAACATGCCATGCCCCATCCTTCCCCACTCAAAATATCCTGTTTTTATTTAAACCTGTAACAACCGCACGCTGGCAATAATGCCGTGTTTATCGCTGACAGGCTACACCTTATATATGTTGCTAGTGGAAGATAGCATTTCAGGCCCCGGCCTGCAATTTTCTGGTGATTTCGCCCCAAACTACCCCATACAGGGTGCAAAATCTGTTTATGTATGTTTCCGAATTGTCAATATCGACGCGCCTTGCTGGCTTGGTTACACTAGTGCCCTGTTTCCAATATTAATCCAACTGTATGAGCCTCCAATTGAGCACCTATGCTGCAACAACTCAATAGCACCCAACAATCCGCTGTCCGCTGTATCGATCAACCCTGCCTGGTGCTGGCCGGTGCCGGCAGCGGTAAAACCCGTGTTATCACTTACAAAATAGCCTACCTTATTCAGGAATGCGGCTATCCGGCCAACAGTATTGCTGCAGTGACCTTTACCAATAAATCAGCTCGCGAGATGAAACAACGTGTTTCCAGCCTGATGACAAAACAGCAAACAAAAGGTTTACGCGTATCCACCTTCCATACGCTAGGCTTAAATATTATTCGCCATTCATTGCACGCACTGGGGCTTAAAACCGGCTTTTCCATTTACGACAATACCGATAGCTTAAGTCTGGTGCGTGAACTGATGCGCAAAACCTTTTCTGACCCGAAAAATCAGGCCGAAATGGCATTGCAACAAATCGACCGCTGGAAAAATGCCTTTGTCACCCCGGACAATGCACAACAACTGGCCAATGGCGACCAGCACCTTGTACTTACTGCACGCATTTATGAACAATACAACCACCACCTACGTACTTACAATGCGGTAGATTTTAATGACTTGATTATGCTGCCGGTTTTACTGTTGCGTAATAACGAAGAAGCTCGCAATTACTGGCAGCAAAAAATTCGTTATCTGCTGGTGGATGAATACCAGGATACCAACAACACCCAATACGAACTCGTTAAACTCATAGTCGGCTCCAAAAGTGCGTTGACCGTGGTGGGTGATGACGACCAGTCCATTTATGCATGGCGTGGCGCACAACCAGAAAATTTACTCAACCTGAAAACGGACTACCCCGATTTAAACGTTATCAAGCTGGAACAAAATTACCGGTCTACCGGTTGTATCTTAAAAGCCGCCAATACGTTGATTCAAAACAACCCCCATGTGTTTGAGAAAAAACTCTGGAGCGAATTAGGCTTTGGCGAGCAGATCCGGATCTTACCCTGTGGCAATGAAGATATCGAAGCCGAACAGATCACGGCCGAAATTTTACACCATAAATTTCAGTATGGAACAAACTTTAAAGACTATGCGTTACTGTATCGCGGCAATCATCAGTCACGACTGTTCGAGCGCGCCTTACGTGAAAACAACATCCCTTATTACCTCAGTGGCGGGATTTCATTTTTCTCTTATACCGAGATTAAAGACTTGCTGTCTTACTTGCGCTTAATCGCCAACCCGGATGATGATAATGCCTTTATCCGTATTGTTAACACACCCCGCCGTGAAATTGGCCCGAGTACTTTAGAAGCACTTAATAAATTCTCGTCTACTTACAATCACAGTTTATTCAGTGCCTGCTTTGAAAGCCAGATCACTACCCAACTTAAAGCACGTGCCCAGCAGAATTTACATGACTTTGCACAGTGGATACTGGACGTTACCCACACTGCCGAAAATGATTCACCGGTTGCAGCGATAAAGCGCGTGATACAGGATATTGATTATGAACAATGGCTCACAGACACCGCCAAAGATGAACAGGTTGCGATACGAAAAATTAATAACGTCAATGAGCTGGTTGACTGGATCAGTAAACTGCATACAAAAGATCCTGAAGCCAGTTTACATGACATCATTACCAAGCTCACACTCATTGATACTCTAGAACGAAATGAAGACGATGAAATTGGCGACAACGTTTCATTAATGACCTTACACGCAGCCAAAGGGCTAGAATTCCCACATGTATTTTTAGTCGGCATGGAAGAAGAAATACTGCCACACCGCACCAGCATTGAAGAAGAAAATATCGAAGAAGAACGTCGCCTGGCCTATGTTGGTATTACCCGCGCAAAAAATACCCTCACCATCAGCTTTGCCAAACAACGAAAACGTTTTGGTGAAATAGTCGACTGCGAACCCAGCCGCTTTATAGATGAACTCCCAGAGGAAGATTTAAACTGGCTAGGCTCCAATTCCAAACTCAGCAAACAGGAACAAAAGCAAAAAGGCCAGATGCATTTTTCATCTTTGCGAGCGCTGGTTTCGGGTAGTTAGTTTCTATTCCTGGAAGGAATTTTTTTCATGTAAAAATTATTAAAGTGCCCGTAAAAAAAGAGATACGGGCACTTGTGTTTCTAATTAACTACTTAGATTTCGAAACCATATAATCTGTCACGGCCTTAATCGCATCATCACTCAGGCTAGAACCACCTTTAGGTGGCATCCCTTTGAAGCCGCCAATGGCATGTTTGTATAAGGTTGATTTGCCCTGCGCAATACGTGCTTTCCAGGCTGCTTTGTCGCCCAAAACAGGCGCCCCGGCCGCACCGGTACCATGGCAGGCAAAGCAGCTCGCCTGATACGAATCTGCCGGGCTGGCAGCTACTGTTTTCACCTCAACAGGTGCACCCACCGTAACCTCGCCCACCGCTTGAATACGTGAACTAACGGCTTCAGAAACCATCACGTCCTGCTCTGCATCTTTTGCTGTCATAAAGTTAGCTAAAACCACCATTAAAATCAAAAAACCAAACAGTGCACCAACAATACCAATTAAATAGTTTACAAATTGACTGTCTTTCATTTTTATTAAACCTTTATCATCATTAATTTTATAAAAATCAGTGGCTTATAAAACACAGCCGACCTATTGGAATTCTGCCCGAGAGTATAGCGAACAACCTCTATTTCCGCCAGTGAAACCCTTTTTCTGAATCAGTATTATCCCCTCAATAAATGATTTTAATAAAAATGAAGGCTACTCACCACACTCATATGTACCCATGTAAATTAACAAAATTTGATCCAGCTCAAGGCATTTTATGTATTTTCATCTACAATAATATCAAGTGTTAAACAGCCGCGAAATCAGGTGGTTTGACAAGCGGCTCCTGCTATATATAAGGAGGATACCGTTATGACACAGGCACAAAAACACTCTGACCCCACCCCAGTGACTAAACTCCACGAAGGTAAGCCAAGCTCGGCTCGCCGCATGCTGTCACCATTTGATGAGCTTGATCATTTATTTGACCAGCTAAGATCCAGAGACTGGGTACATCCTTTCCGCTGGCCCGATGCCGTCCAGTCCCGACTCCCCATGCTTGCGGATGGCAGAATACCCAAGGTTGATATTATCGACCGTGATAAAGACTTGCTCATTCGAGCCGAGTTACCCGGCGTAGAGAAAAAAGATCTGGATATTTCCATGACAGACAATAGTGTCACTATCAAGGCTAGCAGTTGCTATGAAAACAAGGAGGAAAAAACAGACTATTACCGTTCTGAAATTACGCAGGGAGAATACGCACGTACTATTGGCCTGCCCGCCGATGTGGATATTGATAATGCAAAAACGTCATTCAAAAATGGGGTACTTGAACTGACTGTTCCAAAACTGGAACACTCACAACGTCGAAATATTGAAGTTAAATAAATATTTATCTATTTTTCTCCAACTTAACCGGTGTTTTCCCGCACCGGTTTTTTCTGCTCATTATAAAACTCGAAACAAACTTAACGTACTACAGATTCTTCTCGGTCACATTTTTTACAGTATAACGACATGCCGATATGTTCTGTCCGCCCCTTTTTAGATATAACCCATGGCCGATTTTGCCAGGGTGGCGCATGCCGAACATGCTGCGTATGGCCGCACTCCAGATCGGCTACCCAGTCATTTTCTTCATCCAGATGAAACCCCATTATTTTCTGATGCATTAATTAACCTGCAATACAGATATTACGGCCACTGTCTTTTGCTTTATAAAGTGCCTTGTCGGCACGTTCAAATAATACCTGGACACTTTCATTATCACGTATTTCACAAATACCAGCAGAGGCTGTCACACTAACCGGCTTGTCACGAAAATGAAAAGCACAACTCCCAATAGCTTGACGAATATTTTCAGCGATTTTCATCGCTGCGGTTAGCATGGTACCGGGAAGCACAACAACAAATTCTTCACCGCCATAGCGCGCCACAAAATCGGCATCTCGAATATTTTCAGATAGCATTTGTGCAACAATTCTTAATACCTTGTCACCTGCCTGGTGGCCAAACTCATCATTAACACGTTTAAAAAAATCCACATCCCATACCATTAAAACAAACGGTGTATTGTATTTTATAAAGCGGTCATGTTCCTGACTTATCCATTCATCGTAAGCCAGCCGATTGGGAATTCGGGTGAGGGTGTCGTGTGTGGCCTGCAAACGTTTTTTCTCAAGCTGCTCACGCAGCGCCTCTGCCTCACGTTTCACGGTAATCAATTCTTTTGCTAATTGCTGCACCGCTTCATCTGAATAATTTTGTTGACTGTTTTCTGCTGAAAGAAAAGTATCCATATGTTGGCGAATCATAATCACGTGTGACTTAACATGGTCTTTTAGTGTGTCGATATTGGTTTCATCATTTAGAAAATGACTAATCTCATCTGTTGTTTTATTGACGGAGTCATTCATGGCTCTGAAGTTATCTGATCTTTTGTCACTGATACCGGATAACTTTTTTATTTCCTCATCTATTTCCTGTAAACGACTGCCTAACTCTGATAAAAAACTTTCCAGTTCCTTGCGTTCATTTGCAAGTTCCCTTTGTAAAGCCATGACCAGTTCAACTGTTTGTCCCAGGCAGTCTTTTAGCTTTTCCGGCTCACTCATCAGTGTTTGCCGTATTGCTTCAGCGGTAACACTCAGTTCATCCGGTAAACTTATTAGCTCTAAGAACTCAACTAACAAGGCCGCAGCCTGTTCTGAAAATACCGCCGCATTGGCTACTGTTTCTTTTTCAGGCGTAGCCGCTGATGTATTCAGGCTACTGGCAATAAGCTCGATGGTTTCCATTGCCTGCTGGCGTGTTTTGCTTGCCGCTGCTTTTAGCTGCAGTTGCCTTATTGTGGTTTCATCAATAAAAATGGCCGGTATTTTTTTAAGAAAACTTAACAACACCACTGAGTATTCGAGAGCTACTTCTTTTTTTATTTCTGGAACTTGAGTAGTGCTGGTTGTCTGATATGGAACAGGATCTTCGCTGCTAACTTTGAGCGTTTCATTATCCGCTACCGTGTTATTTTCTTTTGTCTGGAGGATATTGGTGCTTTGAGTTTTTTCGGACTTTAGTGATGCCAGTTTTTCGTCATACCAGAGAAATTCCTGATTAATTAATTTTGTAAAAGAATGGACAAACTTCTGAATCTCATCATCTTTAATATTATTGAATTGTCGAGCAAGACCCCGCTTAAATTGCTGAGCCTTATCTGTCCATTGCACACGCCCAATACATTCGTCTACTAATTTTTTAGCAGAATAAGCACTATTAAGCGGCTCATCGGCAGTATCAATATTACGAATAATGGCTGTAATTTTATCTAACTGCACCCGTAGATTTAAACTGTCTTTGCCGTTGCGAATATCTTCCCGCAGGGTATCCAGTAATTTGGCTAGCCGTTCATTTCCTGTACTTGCCGCCAGACTAATACGCACAATGGCATTACGTAATAATTTTTCAACCTGATGCCATTGCTCTTCTTTGTATTCAAGATCATCCAGGCTATCGTAATATTTCTTTTTCCATTGAACTAGCTGTTCATCATCTTTTTCTTTTTTACCAAAAACCATTCGTTATACACTTCTTCTGATATGGTTAAATGTTTGCTTCACTTCTTTTAACTGTAAGCCTTCCGGTAATTCAATATCCATCACCAAAGGCAAATGGTCAGAAAAAGTATCTGAAAGGGCTTTAACGTCCAGCACTTTTAGTTCAGATGTAATCAGGATGTGATCTATTGGTTGATGCGGTCGCCAACTCGGAAAGGTGTGGCATTCAGCTAAAGGTCGGCGCAATTTTGTTTTGCGAAATAATAAATTCATTTCGCCGCTGTCTGCCTTACAATTTAAATCACCCATTAAAATAGCATGTGCCGAGTCATTCACAAAATCACTGATAAAATCCAGTTGATTTAACCTTGCACGCTTACCTAAGGAAAGATGCATAATAAAAATTGTTAGAGCCGATTCACCTTCACCGTACCTGACCATAATTGCCCGCCGCCCCGGTATAAAGCCGGGCAAACGAATATCGGTAATTTGATCGGGTTGATAGCGGCTAAGAAAACCACTGGCATGTTGCGCCAGATGGCCGAGGTTACGATTCACCTGGTGATACCAGAAAGGGAAGCCTGCGCGTTCGGCCAGAAATTCGGCCAGATTAATAAAGTTACTTCGAATACTACCCGCATCCAGTTCTTGCATACCAACAATATCATAGTCCTGAATTAAATCTGCAATACGGTTCAGATTGGTTAAACGAAAAGAATGTGGCAACACATGTTTCCAGCTATGCAAAACATAATGATGTGGTTTTGCCGTGTGGATGCCCACCTGCACGTTATAACTCATCACGCGTAATATTTTATTTTCAACACTCATGTGGTATTACTAACCATTAAACTGTAGACCGTAACAACTATTATATAGGGCACACCATTTCACCAAGCTTACTTGTTAATTTTAAATTTTCACGATAATCAACTGGGCAATCAATAATACTCACCGTGTTATCTGCCAGTGCTTTTTTGAGCGTTGGCAATAAGTCGTTACCGTTATCAATACGATAACCTTTTGCACCAAAAGATTCTGCGTATTTTACAAAGTCCGGATTGGTAAAACTAATATTAGATGTTCGCTTGAACTGATTCATTTGCTTCCATTCAATTAAACCATAGGCGTTATCTGACCAAATTAAAATAACGATGGCCGTGCCCAGCCGCATGGCTGTTTCAATTTCCTGCGAGTTCATCATAAAACCGGCATCCCCGGTTACCGCCACCACTTTTTTATTCGGGTTAACCAGCTTGGCGGCAATCGCGCCGGGCACCGCAATCCCCATGCTGGCAAAACCATTGGATATAATGCAGGTGTTAGGGTGCTCACAACGAAACATACGTGACATCCACATTTTATGTGCGCCTACATCACTAATAGCGATGTCATCCAGCGCCATTGCCGTACGTAAATCCCAGATAATCTTTTGCGGCTTCATTGGAACCGCATTGTCATCCTGATGCTGGTTCATTTCTTCAATCAACACATTACGTAAAGCATGCATTGCATTACCTGCTGATGGTTTTGCAATTTTCATAATGCGTTGTAACGAATGTTTGATGTCGCCCACCACGCCAATGTCAACCGAATAATAGGCGTCAACTTCGGCATGGTTTTGGTCGATGTGAATAATGTTTCTGTCTTTTGTCTGGTGCCAGAGATAAGGATGGTATTCCACCAGGTCGTAGCCAATACAAATAATCAAATCGGCTTTTGCAAAGCCGCAGCTAATATAATCGTTGGCCTGTAAGCCGGCGCTGCCCAGAGCCATTGGGTGTTTGAACGGAATAACCCCTTTTGCCATAAAAGTATTAGCAACCGGAATTTTCAAATAGTCGGCAAATGCTGCCAGCTCCTTACAGGCACCTCCTCGGATAATTCCATTGCCGGCCAGAATCATCGGCTGCTTTGCCTCTGAAATCAGTTTTGCGGCGGCTTCTACTTTAATCCCCGGTGGCTCCGGTGACATCGGGTTTTTTGTATCAATGGGAGAATCTTCAATTTCCATTTCTGCAATGTTTTCAGGAAATTCAATAAAAGTTGCACCCGTTTTTTCTGTTTGTGCCACTTTAAATGCCTTACGTACCACTTCCGTAATAACGCTGGGCGACAGAATTCGTGATGAATATTTTGTGATAGGCTCAAAGATAAGTTCTAAATCAAGAACCTGATGAGACTCTTTATGCAACCGGTGGGTACTGGCCTGGCCGGCAATGGCAACCACGGGGGCATGATCCAGATTCGCGTCGGCGACGCCGGTAATAAGGTTGGTTGCTCCGGGGCCAAGTGTTGCAAGGCAAACACCGGCTTTACCTGTAAGGCGGCCATACACGTCAGCCATAAAGGCCGCGCCTTGTTCATGCCTAACGGTAATAAACTGGATACTGGAATCGAGTAGTGCGTCCATCACATCCAGATTTTCCTCACCTGGAATTCCGAAAATATACTCGACACCTTCATTTTCAAGGCATTTTACAAATAACTCAGCCGCCTTCATTTAATCTCCTTTCATCGTCGTACACTACCTGACGGTACTAGAGAATATCGGCTTTGTCAGAAATACCTTTAAATTTAACGCGCTCGATTATCCCTACCCTATTTACTCACTTATCTGGACTCAAGCTTGATTAAATGATCCACTACTTTAATCATGCCTTCATGGCCACCGGCAATGGTACCGCCCGTGCGCCACTTACCATTTACTATCAGCGTTGGAACACCTTGCGCACCATAGCGCTTGCTTAAATCTTCTGCTCTTCTTACTTTGGCATCGACGCTGAATGAATTAAAAACATCCATAAAGTCCTGCTCTTTGATACCGGCGTGTTTTTCAAAAAATTGAGCCATAGCACTGGCATTACCCAGACGCGCTTTTTCCTGATGCAGAGCATCAAACAACGGTTTATGAATTTTTTCTTCAACATCCAGTAACTGCGCGGTGTAAAAAATCTTTGCAAAGAAACGCCAGCGTGGGGAAAAAATAGCTGGAATACGTTTAAAGACAACATTCTTTGGCTTGTTCTTAAGCCACTTTTCCATCACAGGTTCAAACCGAAAACAATGTGAACACATATACCAGAACAGCTCCACCACTTCGACCTGGCCTTTTTTAGCTGAAGTTGAAACCGGTGGGTTAATTTTTAGATATTCAATCCCTTCATCAAAACTGTCAGCCTGCACTGAGCCATTCGCCAGCAGCAAGAAAGACATGATGCAACCATACTTAAAAAAACGATTAAACACTGACTTCTCCTTAGATCTTATTCTTTTGAGTTTTAAACTAAATATACCTATAACCCGCCATAGGAATGCAACCCGGACAAAAACATATTAACACCTAAAAAAGCAAAAGTTGTAATAAATAAACCGATGACCGCCCACCATGCCATGGGTGCACCACGCCAGCCTTTGGTAAAGTGCATATGCAACCACGCGGCATAATTTAACCATACAATCAAAGCCCAGGTTTCTTTCGGATCCCATGACCAGTAGCCACCCCACGCTTCAGCCGCCCACATTGCACCCAATACCGTTGCGACAGTAAAAAATGCAAAACCCAGCGCGATGGACTTGTACATAACATCGTCCAGTATATCCGTTGCCGGTAAACGTGTAGCCATTAAACCGCTCGGGTTATGACGTAACGCACGTTCTTTTATTAAAAAAACAATCCCCACCATAGCTGCCAGAGCAAATGCACCATAACCGACAAAGTTAGTGGGCACATGAATTTTCATCCAGTAACTTTGCAGCGCCGGCACTAACGGTTTAATTTCAGATGCACCTTTTTCAAAATGATACCAAAGTAAAAAAATAACCGCCGCCGAAATAATCAACAGTACAAAACCGCCCATAGCACGTGTTTCATAGCGCATTTCATAATAGAGGTAAATCATCGCAGTGATAACCGCAAATAAAATAAAGACTTCGTATAAATTACTAACCGGAATATAACCAATGTCAGCGCCAAGTAAATAAGATTCATACCAGCGTACCAGCAAACCAACCAGACCCATGGTAATAGCAGACCACACCATCGCCGTTGCAACCTTACCAGCAAATTCACTACGGCCTAATAACTCAATAAAATAAGCAACCGTTGCCATAAAGAATAATGCGCTCATCCACATGGTGGCGGACTGGCTGGAAATAAGGAATTTTAAAAAGAACTTTGATTGTTCTTTATCGTAATTCAAAATATCAATCGCTGCCTGACCGGTCACTCCCGTTTCAGCTAATGCCTGCATAGCCGGGTTATAGATGCTGATTGCAAACAAACTTAATGCACTCACGACGACAAATAGCAATCTTGACGGCTTCCATCCCCAACCCAAACCAATCAGAGACAGTGCTGAGCCGAATAAAATACCCACCTCATATTCATCCATATAGCTCGCATATTCATTATAGGCATAGCCACTACCCACTAACAGGGCGATGGCAAAGAGCCAGTCAAATAGCGTTAATTTTTTTACCCAGCTTTGTGTCTGGAATTGCTTTGGAAGGATATTTTCACTCATATTCTAAACCTTGTTTTTTTAATATGTTTTATGCATTAACGCGTTATTTGTTATCCAGGAGCAATGCTTTTAATTGCTCCGAAAATTCCCTGTAGCGCTTGTTAAAACCAAATTCATTTCTATTTGTACTGCCAGCAAAAATCAGCTCCATTTTGCCATCGCCTTCCGCTTGGACAACCATTAACCAGAAACGTTGCTGCGCAATATAAAACATCATAAATATACCAATTATCAATAACAGGCAACCTAAATATACGGTATTTTTACCCGGTGAACGTGCTATTTGCAACCCGGATGCTTCACGGTGTTTAAAATCAACCAGCTGCAAATAAAACGGTGCACCATAAAAACCTAAACCGGCCAATGCACTCACCGCATCTTCAAAAAACACATTATCGGCCTCACTAATACCCTTGCTGATATCAATGCCTTCTTCACGTAATACCAGCAGATACATATTTTCTAATGCCGTTTGCAATACCCCCATATAGGCTTTTGCAATCTCCTCTTGTTTTTCTTGCGGTACTTTTGCCTTGATATCCTTGTCGATTGCAACATAACCACCACTGCGGAAAAGCCCCGTCAGACGCACCATCGCCTGCGCAACTTGTTGCTGCATTTGCTCGTTGTCCCGCCCCATTGCTCCCACGGCTGAAACCACTGTCGCCTGTGCCATTTGCAGCAAGCGCGCATCATCATTGAGTATTGCATGAAACTTGAAAAACCGCTCCATTGAAGCATTGGCATCAACGGGGATATGTAAATACTTAAAGTCCTGGCCTACGGTTTCACGCATGCCGGTTAAATAAAAATAGCGCCCATCTAGTTTTACAGGCGACATGTAATTTATAAACTCACGCGCCTGGCCACTTTCATCCCGTGCCTTAAACGTAAGCATGGAACCATAGTTTATAAACTGTTTATTGATACTCTTATCTTCGTTGGGGAAAATATTAAATTGCTTAAAATCTTCAAATTCCAGAATATATTTTCCCTGCAGTGTATCAATTGTTAGCTTTTTATTAACCTCACCCGTTAATTCTGTGCGTGGCGGCTGATTATTGTCGGATAGCTGGGTAAAAAATGGGCGCACGGCCAGATCCAGTTGTGTGCCTCCATCACCAAAACTGGCCTGGTAAATAGCATAACCACGATAAAGTAACGGATGGTTTACCGAAATAGTGGCTTCAAACTTCTCGTGCCCATTATCATGAATAACTAAATCACTTTCGAATGATTTCGGCTGACCCGATTCATAATGTTCAACCCTGAAGTTTTTTAATTCAATCGAAAAAGGTAATTCCTGAACCAAATAACCATCTCGCACATTCAGAAAAACAAAATTACTGCTGCTGCCTTCAGGCAATGTAATGGAACCACGAAACGATAATGATTCATCAGCTTTCAAGCGACTGATCGCCGGCACCTCTTTAGCAGTAATATCGCGGGTTTCAATTTTGATATCACCCGCCCACTCTTTTACTTTCAACCCCAGATTGCCATCGATTAACCCACCAATGCAAATAACCACGATACCCACATGCGTCAGGATATAACCAATACGATTAAAGCCGCCTTTTTTTGCTACCAGGGTATGGTGACCGTCAAAAACTTCATCGCGTAACTGAAAACCAAACTGCCCTAAATAAAGTTTGGCTTTTTGTATAAGATGGGCTGCCGTTACCTGTTCTGACTCAGCCTGCCATACGGCAGTATGTTTCATACTTTTTAAACTTTTTGCTTTTGCGTGCAAGCGGAACTGCCGCATCTCACGTAACATCACCGGTGTATTGCGATAAATACAAACACTGGTCGAAAGCACCAGAAAGCCAAGCAATATTAAAAACCAGACAGCCGAATAAACATCGTATAAACCAATACCGCTAAAAAACTCATGCCAGAAAGGGCCAAACTTTATTATATAATCATTATACGGCTGATTTTGCTGCAGCACGGTGCCTATAATAGAGGCGATAGCCAATACCACTAAGATACTAATGGCCAGGTTCATTGAACCCAAAAATTCAAGAAGGATACTTTTGTTCGACGGTTGTTTATGGGTTTTGGGGGATTGCGTTATATTCATTATACTTTCTTGAAACCAGGAAAAAAATCATAATCTGACCGAGCCTCGAGCGCTTTGCTTGCGCGGTATAAGTGCGGCTAAAGTCACATCAGCCTGTTTGACAAACAGTGCCACTAAATTCACATTCGACCTGCCTGACAGAGTCTCGCGCGCTTTGCTTGCTCGACATAAGTGCGACTAAATTGTTCATGTTTACATT
>QIKU01000227.1 GCA_003232015.1 Gammaproteobacteria bacterium | reverse complement strand
TAACTTATATTTAACTAATGTTTTTGAGCTAGATCAATCTAATGCTTGAAAAAATGGGGTGGATTCATTTTTCTAACACTAAAAAAATAGGTTAGACCCAATTGTTGGTTGAGGAGGATCCACTTACCTTGCTTATTGCTTACAATAAAAGGCACGGGGCAAGACCTGACCCTGACGAATCACTAAAGAGGGCTACGCTCGTTACCAATTAGATATTACGGATGAGCAAACTCGAGATGGGTTCGCACTTACGGGGTCTGCTCCTGAGGGATCAGTTTGGTTGCATGGTGAAATCAATACACCACTATGTTAAGTGACAGGATCTTGGCTGGATCAATAACAAAATGAGTGTAATATTAGAGTTATGAGCCTACTGGAAAAATTAAAACATATTAGATTTAGTTGGTTTACAACAAGAGCTAGCCTCCTTTTTATTGCGTGATGTTGATGTTATTACTGACGATGGCCTCAATAAATACTTACGTGATCGAATTATTCATGAGACGCGGCCTTTGTGAGTAAGGATCGTTCTGTTTATATTAAGCATATCTACGATTGCATTTGCAGAATTGAAGACTATACCTGTGGTGGTCGAGATGAATTTTTTTCTGACCATAAAACGCAAGATGCTGTCATTCGTAACCTCGAAGTTATCGGCCAGGCTATTAAGGATTTTGGTGTGGAAGATTTAATAGCTGATTTTAAAGATATCCTCTGGAATGAAATATCGGGTATGAGAAACATTCTTGCCCATCAATATGTTAGGTGTGAGCATTAACACTACATGGGCAGTTATTGAAAAGGATTTAAAGCCTTTAAAAAAAGCAATAGAAAGATATTATTGAATCAATGAAATAAAAGGCGACGGGGATTCATCAGTTCATTTGGGTCAGATTTTGCCCTGTGTCTTCATAGCTTTTTCAAGCCGATACACTCACCACGTATATTCATTCCTTATTAAATATTGATGTTTTAGTCAATTATAATATAAAATTAATAAAATTCATCTATAATTGATAATATAGTCAATAATAGAGCTGAATGTGAAACCAAAACCAGAACAACAGCAAGCCTTTGAGCGGTTATTAAATGAGGTGCTACAACGCGGCATCGAGCAAGGCATGGACGCGAAAACCATGGCGAAGCGGCTGCCGGTGTCGGCAGAAACTTTGTCGCGGATCAAGGGACGTAAAAATGCGGACTTTGCTACCCTGGATGCGCTTGGGCGTTTAGTTGGGCTGCGGTTGGCGTTTGTGCCAGACGATGATGCGCTGGAAACCATTCGCAAGGGTGAGTTTTTTTAGATGGCCATTAGCAGCGACAAGCACGCGGTTATCTGGACGCGCACCAAAGACGGCCCCCTTAAAATGGTGGATTTGATCGTGACGCCGCAGCAAACCCGTTTTAGTTATACCCGTGAATTTATCGACTACGACGCAAGTTACAGCGACAAGCCGCTTGCTGGCGGGGTGTCGCTGCTCGCGCCGCCACAGCAATATAAAACCGAGCAGGTGACCTACGCGGCCAAAGACAGTATTCCACTGTACCCGCGTTTAATGAGCATGTTACCGGCGCGCAATGAAAACAATATTCAACGCCGGCTTTATACCCGCCTGCTGGAAAAAAGGGATTCGCCGCCCAGGCCGGGTCTGGATACCGACTGGGAAATTTTGCTGTTGTCGGCGCATAATGGCATTGGCCATTTAGATGTTTTTCGTGATGATCGGGTGGCCGAGCATTATTACCATGATTTAGCACAGCGCTACTTGCTTACCTCGCGCTCGGCTTACTGGCAGCAGATTCAGGCTGAAATTCAAAACACCGCGTACGACATTGATTCGGCCGAGCTGCTCGATGCCTTTGGCCCCACGCCATCGGTTGGCGGCATGATCCCGAAAATACTGGTGGCCATTCCCGATAGTTCGCTCTGGCAGGGTGAGTTTGCCAGTCCCGGTACCGCCGTAGTGGGCGGAGTAAAGTATGTTGATGTGATCCTGAAAATAGAACCCATCGGTTACGAAGGCGTATTGGCGCTGGAAGCCCACTGCCTTGAATTGCATCGGCAGCTCGGTTTTGACGTGCCGCAATGCTGGTTGGCGGAAATTGATGGTATGCGGGTGTTGGCGGTTAAACGTTTTGACCGTTCCGAGCAAGGTTACCCTATTCCGATGGAATCGTTTTACTCGGTGCTGGCCATTGGTGATAAATATTTTCAAAGCAATGCCGACACTGACTTAGAAGAACTGGCTTATCGCATTGCGCGTATCGGCAAGGTTGCGAATTTAGATGTGCGTGCAACGCAACGGGAATTATATAAACGTTTACTGCTTGCGTTGTTTACCGGTAACGGTGACCTGCATTTAGAAAACCTGTCTTTTCTTGGCGGCGCGGAGCAGGTTAAGCTTGCGCCGGTTTACGACCCCGCTCCAATGCGCGCCTGGTCACGGCACAATACTCGTTTTGCAATTCCGCTTGTGTTTGACGATGCCGTTGGTGGCTTAAGAGAAAACATAATCAGCTTAGGTGTTGCATACCAATACACTAAAAAACAGGCAACCGATTTGCTTGAAGAGCTTGCTGAAAAAACCAAAGACTATGTTTTTGACATCGATGCATTAAAAAATGTGCCAGAGCAAAATAAAATTTTATTGATTAATACTGTACAGGCCGAGCGTGATATTTTAAGGGGGAAATGTACATAGGTACGTGCGTTTTAACATTTAGACTAAGGTTGAGTTTGCCCGCGTCAGGTATTTTTATAATCCGCGTAAGACTTTTCTTCAATTAAATCTGACCCGAGTTTTAAATTGATGTCTTTTTTGATTTGTGCACGGGTGTCATTCTCAAAATAAACACTGCGGGCTAAATCGATAAAACCCTGGTCAAAGTTTTGCTGGCGCTCTTTGTCGCGAATATCGTCTTCAATCACCCAGAGTTTTTCATTAATGGCTTTTAAGGCGGCCAGTTCGGCTTTAATGTCAACCTTGGATGCAGGGCAGTTCTGCCATGCGGCATTTACGCTGCTTAATTCGTTTAGTATATTTTTCAGTTTGTCTTTATCTTGAATGCGTTCTTTTTTTATTTCTAAAATAGTCAGCTTATCAAGAAATTCGCCGTAGGAAATGCTTGCCTGGATTGTCATTATTCATTGACTCTTTACTAACAGAGGGTTAAAAATTGAGTGTTTAGCGGTAATTTCTTTTGCGATTATTTCGATTCCCCGTGTTTTTATTATGGTGCGGCGGGCCTTTTTTTCGGGGTGGGAAAATAGGCGCTTTAGGTTTAACCAGTAAATCGGCGGTAATGGATAAAACCGGAATTTTGCTGTCGATGTATTCTTCAATAGCCGGCAATGAAAACACCGAATCTTCACAGGCAAAGCTAATAGCCTCACCCGATGCACCGGCACGAGCGGTTCGGCCAATGCGGTGTACATAGTCTTCGGCGTCATTCGGTAAGTCATAATTTATCACATGGCTTACGGCAGGAATATGCAAGCCGCGTGCGGCCACATCGGTGGCAACCATAATGTTCAGATCGCCGTCAGTAAAACGCTGTAATAAACTGAGGCGCTGCTTTTGAGGTACATCGCCCGACAAAAGCGCTACTTCATAGCCATTACCTGCAAAAAAAGCCGAGACTTTTTCGGTGGCACGTTTGGTGTTACAAAAAACTACGGCACGTTCAATGTGGTGTGATTTAAATAACCCCAGCAGTAATGGAATTTTTTCATCGTTGGCCGGGTAGTAGATCATCTGGTTTATCTGGTCGGCAGTGATCTGATCCGGGGCAATTTCAATGCGCTCTGGTTCATTCATATGGTCGTAAGCGAGTTCAGAAACACGGTGCGACAGGGTGGCTGAGAACAACATGCTGAGGCGATCTTTAGGTGCTGGCATACGGCGGAATAAATAACGAATATCATCGATAAAGCCCAGATCAAACATGCGGTCTGCCTCATCAAGAATCATCACCTGAATAGACTTTAAGTTATAGATATGCTGTTTGAAGTAATCAATTAGCCGCCCCACAGTGCCAATGAGGACATCAACGCCGTCTTCAAGTGTTTGGCGTTGTGAGTCATAGCCGGTGCCGCCATAAACAACCGCCAGACGCAGACCGGTAAACTGGCCTATTTTTTCTGCATCGTTATAAATTTGCTGTGCCAGCTCGCGGGTTGGCGCAAGGATAAAGGCTTTTGGGTTGGGGTTGGATTTGTCACAGTTACTTTCTATTAGCTGCTGAAACATTGGTACCAGAAAGGCGGCACTTTTGCCTGTACCGGTTTGTGCTTGCCCCGCAACGTCTTTACCGGCCATCGCAATGGGAATGGCGCCTGCTTGAATGGGAGTGCAGTGAGTAAAGCCGGTTGTTTCAATCCCTTTGAGTAAATTTGGGTCGAGATTCAGGCTGGCAAAGGTGGTGTCCGTTAAGTGTTTTTTTGTCATAGCGGCATAGCATAACAAAATCAAGGCTTAAAATCCTGTTTGGGGCTTGCAATGCAACGGCTGTTGCGCTCAAATATAATTATTCAGGTAATTGTTATAGAATCAAATAAAGAAAAAGGCTGTTCAAGCAAAGCCAGCTTTGCTAAATTTGCCATATCTGGGGGCGCAATTTATTTTAGCCCCTTTACTAAGGAGAATAAATCTTGAGCGATAAGATAAACTACGTCACCGATGATACCTTTGAGGCTGAGGTAGTCAATGCAGAAGGCCCCGTGCTTGTGGACTATTGGGCTGACTGGTGCGGGCCATGTAAGATGATTGCACCGATTTTAGATGAGATTGCCGAAGAATATGACGGTAAACTCAAAGTAGCCAAACTAAATATCGATGAAAATCCAAATACACCACCTAAGTTTGGCATTCGCGGTATCCCTACTTTAATGATTTTTAAAGGCGGTAATGTCGAAGCAACTAAAGTGGGTGCTGTTTCTAAATCGCAGTTGACTGCTTTTATCGACAGCAACCTTTAAGTTTCTACTTGCGTCCCGGCTCCCAACTTAAATTAAACTTAGATTTATTTGGGGTTAATTTGAGGTGGGAACTGGACGAATCATTCATTTAGTGTTACTTTTATTAAACAATGACGCTTTATTCTGAAGTTCATTGCCTTTTGTCTTTATAATACCTAAAATACATTAAGCACAAACACTCAGATATTAAGCCCTAAACTTAGATAGCTCCCACTAAAATAAACAAGCAACGCCCAATAATTACACTCTAAATCTTAATTAACCCAAATATAATTGCGCATTTTCGTCGCGTTATTCTTTATTTAAAGATTAATCAATTATATCAACCATCCAAATAAAAGACCCTTTTGTTATGAATTTAACCGAATTAAAAAAAACCCCTGTTCCTGATCTGATTAAAATTGCCGCCGAAAATGGTGTTGAAGGAACCGCACGTTCCCGCAAGCAAGACATTATTTTCTCCATCCTTAAGGCGCACGCAAAAAAGGGGGAAGATATCCACGGTGATGGTGTTCTAGAAATATTACAGGACGGTTTTGGGTTTTTACGTTCAGCAGAAAGTTCTTATTTAGCCGGCCCGGATGATATTTATGTGTCGCCTAGCCAAATTCGACGTTTTAGTTTACGAACCGGTGATACCGTTGCTGGGAAAATTCGCCCCCCTAAAGACGGCGAACGCTATTTTGCCCTATTGAAAGTAAGCGAAATTAATTTTGACTCACCTGAAAACAGCCGCCGAAAAGTATTGTTTGAAAATTTAACACCCCTACACCCGAATGAACGCCTCATTATGGAAATGGGCAATGGCAGTACCGAAGATATTACTGCTCGCGTTATTGATTTAGCCGCGCCGATTGGTAAAGGCCAACGGGGCTTGATTGTGTCGCCACCGAAAGCCGGTAAAACAATGATGCTGCATGATATTGCGCATTCGATTTCGATTAATCATCCTGAATGTCACCTTATTGTGTTACTGATTGATGAACGCCCGGAAGAAGTGACCGAAATGTCCCGCTCGGTTAAGGGCGAAGTGGTATCCAGTACCTTTGATGAACCTGCAAGCCGCCATGTGCAAGTGGCAGAAATGGTTATCGAAAAAGCCAAGCGCTTAGTCGAGCATAAAAAAGACGTGGTGATTTTACTGGATTCCATTACCCGTTTAGCGCGCGCCTATAATACTGTTATCCCTTCTTCTGGCAAGGTGCTGACCGGTGGTGTGGATGCCAATGCACTGCAACGCCCCAAGCGTTTTTTTGGTGCGGCACGTAATATTGAGGAAGGTGGCTCACTCACCATTTTGGCTACCGCGTTAGTTGAAACTGGTTCGCGTATGGACGATGTGATTTACGAAGAATTTAAAGGCACCGGCAATATGGAAGTACATCTGGACCGTAAGATCGCCGAAAAACGTATTTTCCCGGCGATTAATATCAACCGTTCCGGCACCCGCCGCGAAGAGCTACTAACCAAACCAGATGAGCTGCAAATGATGTGGATTTTACGCAAAGTTGTGCACGAAATGGATGAAGTGGCGGCAATGGAATTTATCTTTGACAAGCTTAAAGCCAGTAAAACAAATGCTGAGTTTTTTGATTCGATGAAGCGAAAAAAGTAGCAGCAAAAAAATACCAAAGTAAAAACAGCCCCGATACAACTACCCACACAAAATACAGCCCGTATAATAACGGGCTGTAAGCAATGAGCATAGGTTTTACCCTCGCCTCCCTATATGCTATTTAAAAATACAAGCAAAATAATATTATTTTAGCTCGTTTTAAAAAAATGATATAAATCAATTTGATAGCATGTTTTCCCTATGTAAAGGATTAAAAGTAGGCGCTAAGCTTTTTGACAAAGTCCCACCGCTAACGCAATATTCTTATAAGTAAGCTTACGAATTATATATTTATTGGGGATAAACTAATTCGTTGGTAATGTTATTTAAGGTGTAAAAGTTGGTACCGAAAATGATTGAGAATCGAAAAGAAGAAAAATTAAATAAACTGGATTTTGAAACCTGGATGGCACTCTGGCGAGACAGTCAGGAAAATTTTGAATCTTGTCGTGCTGAGCGCATTGCAGCATATATTAATAGTGTGCCTGCAAAACACCGTGAGCGTTTACGCTGCCTCCAATGGCGTATTGATAAAGTGCGTGAACGAGCGGCGAATCCACTGGCTGCGACCATTGCAATATCTGAAATGATGTGGAAATCATTTGATGAGCTCGGTTCAATGTACAAAGACTTAGCTGGCATGGTGGAAGGCCGTCAGCCTCTGCGAACTCGCCGGACGGCAACGGTTTTACCCTTTAACCGCGCAGCTTTTGCTCGAAGCTAGTTAATTCCAGCAAATTTTGGCTATTTGAGCCCCTTTGGCCTGATTGCGCTTGCTGTTAACGGCGCTTTTACGTATTATTGCCGACTGTTTTTAGTATGGTGCTGAACATAAAACTTTTAGTTTCAGTGGCGATACGACTTAAATTAATGAGGCAACAAAATGAAAGCTGATATCCATCCAAAATATTCTGACGTAACGGTTACTTGCAGTTGCGGTAACACATTTCAAACCGGTTCAACGGTGGGTAAAGACGCGTTGAGCATCGAAGTTTGCTCCAGCTGTCATCCTTTTTACACCGGAAAGCAAAAAATTGTTGATACAGCTGGCCGAGTTGACAAGTTCCGTCAAAAATACGGTATGTCATCAAAATAAGATCGTGCGAATCAATTATATATCGTCAACGGGGTATGCACCCCGCTGACGACCAAAGGGGAGAGCTCCACCTCTCCCCTTTGGAAACCCCAACGATTTTGTGCCCGTCGCAAGCGGACGGGGAAACTAGATTTTATTCTTTAAAAAAGGTGCTCAAATTGAGCGCCTTTTTTATTGTCTGTTATTTTAGCATCTCGACTCAGGCCATTGCAGAGGAATGTGGTGTTAATCGTTATGACGCAACGGCAAAGGTGCTTAGGGTTGTTGACGGTGACACCGTTATTTTATCGAATAAACAAAAGGTCAGGCTGATTGGCATTAATGCGCCTGAGCGGGCGCGTTATCCTAAAAAAGCAGAGGCCTATGCGTCAGCAGCAAAGCGGTATCTTAAAAGGCAGCTGGCGACTAATAAAAAAATCCACTTAAAATTTGGACGGCAAAAAAAAGATCGCTATGGACGTTTGCTGGCGCATATATTGTTAAGTGACGGGCGTAACCTTAATGCAATGTTAGTTAAACAGGGATTAGCCAGTGCCATTGTTGTACCACCCAATACGGCTTTCATTAATTGCTATTTCCGGCTGGAGCAGCAGGCGCGGAAAAAAGCAAAGAACATCTGGTCAGCTAATACGTTTAAAGTTATTCCTGCTTCACAATTAAAGTTAAAGGATACCGGCTTTGCTTTTATAAAAGGCAATGTTATGCGAGTCGGGAAAAGTCGCGATTCGATCTGGTTACAGTTGGCACCAGAATTTACCTTGCGAATAAAACGTAAAGACTTTAAATATTTTAAATCGCTAAACTTAAATAGCATAAAGCTTGAAGATTTAAAAGATAAAACACTTTTTGCGCGTGGCTGGATTCATGAAAGAAAAAAAGAATTATATATGCAAGTGCGTCACCCTAAAATGATTAGCGGGTTTTAGCTTTTATTACCAAACCACTGCATATAACGATAAATCTTTTTGCTGCGTTGCAAAAAACGTTTAGTCCGTGTTTTCGGATTGTGCTTGACCGGACTAGGCAGGGAGGCGGCGAGTTCCGCAGCCTGGCGTTTTGATAAAGTGTGCACCGAAACCCCGTAATAATAGCGCGCCGCGGCCTCAACACCAAAAATACCTTTACCAAATTCGGCCACATTTAAATAAATTTCAAGTATGCGAGATTTATTGAGTTTTATTTCCATTCCGATTGTGAGTATCAGTTCATGCCATTTGCGCAGTGGATTACGCGCCGGGTTTAAAAACATGTTCTTAATTGTTTGTTGTGAAATGGTGCTGCCACCGTATTTAAAATCCATGTGTTCCATATTGTATTGCATAGCTTCTTTTAGTGCGTCTAAATCAAAACCGGTGTGCTGATAAAAACGCGCGTCTTCGGCAACAATCACCGCCATGCGCATGTTTTTAGATATCCAGGTCATCGGCACTGGTTTCCATTGCAGTTGTGGCAGGCTGGAGTCTTTTTTTTGTCGAGCCTCATAAGCCTGAATAAATTTTGTTTTTTTAATCGAGCCACGGCCGTACTCAGACCAGTCTGGCCAGATTGTACTTATATAAAAAATATCGATGACTAAAACAAGGGCAAAAATACGTAACAGGTAAATACTGTAGCGGACTATTTTAGTTCTGGATTTTAGTCTGCGGCGTCGACGGTGTCGTTGAAATAACCAGCGTTTCATTTGTATTTGAACAGGCTAACAAGCCGCCTTGTAAGTATGGGTTAGTTATACTGTAGCAAATTAATGATTAAAAACATGAAGCCTTCATCACGCAATGCAACGGCAATGTTAATTTAGACCTGACAAGGATGAAGCGTATCAATAGACCAGCGCGCGGTGGCGGAAAAATCGAGATCTTGTTGTTCACCAGCAAGCAGCCTTTGGCTACCGGCATAGGCGATCATCGCACCGTTGTCGGTGCAAAATGCCGGACGTGGATAATAAACCCTGGCATCGTATTTTTTGACCAGTTCGGTTAAGCGTTGGCGCAAATGGGTGTTGGCACTGACGCCACCGGCGATGACCAGCGTTTTCAGTTGCGTTTGTTCTAACGCGCGGCGGCATTTAATCGCAATGGTTTCGACCACCGCCTCTTGAAAGGCATAGGCAAGGTCGGCTTGCGTTTGTGTGGCCTGATCTGACTTTTTCCATGCGGTGAGGGCGGCGGTTTTTAAGCCACTAAAGCTAAAATCCAGCCCGGGACGGTCGGTCATCGGGCGGGGGAGTTTAAAGCGGCCGGGTTGGCCAGCTTCAGCCAGTTTTGCCAGTGCCGGGCCGCCAGGGTAACTCAGGCCGAGCATTTTGGCGGTTTTATCAAAGGCTTCGCCTGCGGCATCGTCAAGGGACTCACCAAGCAAGGTATAGCGACCAATACCTTGCACGCTAATAAGCTGAGTATGACCGCCAGAGACGAGCAAGGCTACAAACGGGAAGCTGGGTGGGTTCTCTTCAAGCATGGGTGCTAGCAAATGGCCTTCCATATGGTGCACACCAATGGCCGGCACGTCCCAGGCATAGGCGAGTGCGCGGCCGACGGAGCTGCCGACCAGTAATGCACCCAGCAGGCCGGGGCCTTTGGTATAGGCGATGCCATCAATGTCTTTTGCTGTGAGTTGTGCTTGCTCTAATGCCTTGTTTATTAAAGGAATGATTTTTCGGACATGGTCGCGTGAGGCCAGTTCGGGCACTACGCCACCGTATTGAGCGTGTAGCTTTACCTGGCTGTGCAACACATCGGCAATAATGCCGACATTGGTGTCGTAAATGGCGATGCCGGTTTCATCGCAAGAGGTTTCTATTCCTAAAACACGCATAAAATGGGTTGCCTGACTTTGTTTGGGGCTTTTGCTGCTATTTAGCCTCGAAAATGGAAGAAAATTGTTAATTAATGCGTGATCTCTTTGCATTGTCGGGCGGCTGCGTTAGAATAGCGCGCCCTTTTGGGACATTGTAGCTAAAAAGTAACGAACAAATAAAGTAAACGAATAAATAATAGAGGAATACTAAATGCCTTTTGTAAGGGTTAAAGAAAACGAACCTTTTGACGTCGCGCTGCGTCGTTTTAAACGTTCTTGTGAAAAAGCCGGTGTTTTATCTGAAGTCCGTCGACGCGAATTTTATGAAAAACCAACATCCATTCGTAAACGCAAACTTGCTGCGGCTGTAAAACGCCATCAGAAAAAAGTATCACGTGAACGTTCACGTTTAGTTCGTCTTTACTAGATTTATATTATTAAACTAATTGCTCAGTCTGACCGCTTTATATTGTCAGGCTGTTTTTATTTTTTAGTTATTATTAAAGATGGTTTAATTTAAGATAGTTGTATGTCTGATCTAAAACAACGTATAAACGACAATGTTAAAGATGCAATGCGCGCTAAAGAAAAAGTTCGCCTTAAAACATTGCGTTTAATTACATCGTCTATCAAGCAAATTGAAGTCGACAAGCGTATCGAGCTGGATGACGATGCGGTTATTGCTGTTTTAGAAAAAATGCTAAAGCAGCGTAAAGACTCCATCGAAGCGTTTGAAAAAGCCGACCGTACTGAACTGGTCGATATTGAAAAAGCCGAAGTGCTTATCATTAAAGAGTACATGCCGGAGCAAATGCCAGATGCAGAAGTCGATGCTTTAATCGACAAAGCCATTGCTTCAACCGGTGCCGCTACCATGAAAGATATGGGTAAAGTCATGGGCATGCTTAAAGCCAAATTAGCAGGTAAAGCTGATATGGGTGCTGTCAGCTCGAAGATCAAAGCAAAGCTTTCCTGATAATTTTGTATAAACGGCTATTTACTTTAAACCGCTCTGGTTTCTCTTCCTAAAACAAGTCGCGTCTCAGTGGTAAAACCCATAAAATAACCATTATGGCTGGCTTAATCCCACAACACTTTATTGATGACATTCTCGCGCGCACCGATATTGTCGAGGTGATTGATGCGCGTGTGCCGCTAAAAAAAGCCGGTACCAACCACAAAGCTTGTTGCCCATTCCATAATGAAAAAACCCCGTCTTTTACGGTAAGCGAAATCAAGCAGTTTTATCATTGTTTTGGTTGTGGCGAGAGCGGCTCGGCGCTGCGGTTTTTAATGGAGTATGAGCACCTGAGTTTTCCGGAGGCGGTCGAAGAACTGGCGAGTAATTTAGGTTTGGAAGTGCCGCATGAAAAAGTGGATAGCGCTGGAAGCAGTGGCCATGGCGCGAAGATAAAGCAGGCCGATTCGCTGTATCAATTAATGCAGCAAGTGGATCAATTTTATCGTAAACAATTGCGCGAACATCCGCAGGCACAAAAAGCGGTAGCCTATTTAAAGCAGCGCGGTTTAAGTGGCGAGATTGCGGCGGAATATGGCATGGGCTATGCGCCGCCGGGCTATGAGTCTGTTTTAAAAGCCCTTTCCAGTGGCGTAATAAATTCAGATATAGAAAAAAAATTAGTCGAAGTAGGCGTGCTGATTAATAATGATCGCGGTGGTACTTATGACCGTTTTCGCGACAGGGTAATGTTTCCTATTCGAGATCAACGCGGTCGTTGTATTGCTTTTGGTGGCCGAGTGCTAGGCGATGAATCCCCCAAATACCTAAATTCCCCCGAAACGCCCCTGTTCCATAAAGGCCGCGAGTTATATGGGCTATACGAAATGCGCAAGGCTATGCGCAAAATTGACAAGGTTCTGGTGGTGGAAGGCTATATGGACGTGGTGGCGCTGGCACAGTTTGGCGTGCACTATGCAGTGGCAACATTAGGTACGGCGACCACTGCCGATCATTTGCAGCGCTTATTTCGCTTAAGCCATGAGATTTATTTTTGTTTTGATGGCGATCGTGCGGGTCGAGATGCGGCATGGCGTGCTTTAAATAATGCTTTGCCAGTGATACGCGAAGGCCTGCAAATTCGTTTTATGTTTTTACCGCAAGGTGAAGACCCGGACAGTTATATTCGTGCTAATGGTCAAGATGGTTTTGAAGCTGAACTTAAAAAAGCCAAAAGCTTCTCCGAATATTTGTTTGAAAACCTGTGTGCCAATATCGACACGCACAGTATAGATGGCCGTGCGCAGCTGGTGGAGCAGGCTCGGCCGTTGTTGAGTCAGTTATTGCCAGGGGTTTATCGGCAGATGATGCTGCAACAACTGGCGCAGTTAACCCGGATGGAGGTGGCAGAAATAGAAGCCAGCCTGCAAAATAAATCGACCCTGGTGCGTGGCAACCGAACTGCAGTGGCGAGGCCGCCTGAGCAACAAACGGGCTCAGAATCAGGTTATAAAAACACGGTAAATGTAGATAATTCACGCCAATCTGCAGTGAAAATGGGGTTATCTCCCATAAGAATGGCAATTATGCGTTTGCTCTATCTGCCGCGTTTGGCGCAATTAGTGAAAATGCCAAATCAACTGGCGGAACTGGATATGCCGGGTATCGATATTTTGCAAAAATTGCTTGAATTATTACATGCTTATCCCCATATCAACTGTGCAGCAATACTAGAACGCTGGTCAGGCTTTGAGGATGCGAGCCAAAGCTACCCGCACCTTGTCAAACTGGCACAGTGGCAGCCGGAAGTAACGGATGAAAAGGCACTGGAGGCTGAGTTTATCGGTGTGATGGAAGCCCTGTACTTGCAGGCAAAAGAAATGCGTTTGGAGCATTTGTTGGCAAAATCCAATCATGGAAAATTATCCGAGCAAGATAAGCAGGAATTACGGCAATTAACCCAGCGATCCAGTTAGTGAGCTAAAAATGTAACAAATCCGCAAAAAACCTTAATTTGTTGCTTGATATAAGCAAATTCTTTAATAAAAAGTCTATAGTTATCTTATGATTTACATAGAAAAATCACAGATCTAGTGTAAACTCCTGATCTTTTATCTCGAAATAATGTGAGCGCAGTGAATGAGTGTAAGTAAAGCACCCGAATTGAACGAAAGTAAGCAGCAATCCCAGCTTAAGATATTGATTGCAAAGGGAAAAGAGCAAGGTTACTTAACCTATGCCGAGGTCAACGACCACCTGCCAAACGACATCGTCGATCCGGATCAAATTGAAGACATCGTTGCCATGATCAACGATATGGGGATCACCGTGCATGAAGTGGCCCCAGACAGTGATACTTTGCTGGAATCGGGTAATAGTGTCGACGAAGATGCGGCTGAAGAAGCGGCCGCGGCGCTGGCCAATGTTGATAGTGAATTTGGCCGTACAACCGACCCTGTTCGTATGTATATGCGTGAAATGGGCGCAGTGGAATTATTGTCACGTGAAGGCGAAATTAAAATTGCCAAGCGTATCGAAGGCGGCCTGAAACAAATGTTGTGGTCGTTGTCTTGCTACCCCAAAACTATTGAAACACTCATCGATTTTCACAAAAAATTCCTTGCCGAAGAATTTAAATTGACGGATATTTTAACCGACTATATCGATCCGAATGCACCGGATGAAATTATTGTGCCAGGTGGGCAAAATACGGACGATGATGACGACGAAGAAGTTGTTGATACAGGTCCAGACCCAGAAGAAGCCAAAGCGCGTTTTTCAAAAATGGAAAAACTGTTTAATAAAATGATGAAGGCGGCACAAAAGCATGGCTTCTCGGACAAAAAGACCACCAAAATCCGTGAAGAAGTAATCGATCAGATCATGGAATTAAAACTGGTTCCGAAAATGGTCGAGCGCCTGGTTCTTCAGATGCGTAAGCTTATAAATGAAATTCGCAGTCAGGAAAAAGTCATTATGACTATCTGTGTGGGTAAAGCGCATATGCCACGCAAACAATTTATTACCTCATTCCCGGATAACGAAGCAGATCTAAGCTGGTTGCAGGCGCACATTGACGCGGGTGAAAAATACTCGGCTGTTTGAGATGAGCATCAGCATGAAATTTTAAAAGCGCAAACAAAACTGGCTGCCTTAGAAGACAGTAGTTTTATGCGCATCTCAGAAATAAAAGACATCAATCGAAAGATGTCGATTGGTGAAGCCAAAGCACGTCGTGCTAAAAAAGAAATGGTTGAGGCTAATCTACGGCTCGTTATTTCTATCGCGAAAAAATACACCAATCGTGGCTTGCAGTTCCTGGATTTAATTCAGGAAGGCAACATCGGCTTGATGAAAGCGGTGGATAAATTCGAATACCTGATGAAAGCGGTGGATAAATTCGAATACCGCCGTGGTTACAAGTTCTCGACTTATGCCACCTGGTGGATCCGTCAGGCCATTACCCGTTCCATTGCGGATCAGGCGCGTACCATTCGTATCCCGGTGCATATGATTGAAACGATTAATAAACTTAATCGTATCTCACGCCAAATGTTACAGGACTTAGGGCGTGAAGCCACACCGGAAGAACTGGCCGAAAAAATGGAATTACCTGAAGACAAAATTCGCAAAGTGCTTAAAATTGCCAAAGAACCTATTTCAACTGAAACACCGATTGGTGATGATGAAGATTCGCACTTAGGTGATTTTATCGAAGATGGCAATGTCACTTCACCACTTGATTCGGCAACAGGTTCCGGTTTAGGTGAAGCAACGCAGGATATACTCGAAGGCTTAACCGCACGTGAAGCCAAAGTGTTGCGTATGCGTTTTGGTATTGATATGAACACCGACCATACTTTAGAAGAAGTGGGTAAGCAGTTTGATGTTACACGGGAACGGATTCGTCAGATTGAAGCGAAGGCATTGCGTAAATTACGCCACCCAAGCCGTTCGGATCAATTGCGGAGTTTTCTTGATTCGGAGTAATAGTATAAATCATAAAAAAGGTGCGCGTAAAGGTTGCACCTTTTTTATGTCACACCATCTCACATCTCACATCTCACATTTCGGATTATGCAGTTCTGCATGGCAATTTGAGCAGAGTAGTCGGCATTTAACGGCTTCCTTTAACACCTCTTCCCATTTTCTGTTTGATAAAGAGCGAAGATCGAGTTGGAATGATTTTTGAGAAGGATCGCTATGATGAAATTCCAATGCCGCATAATTTTTATCGTACTGACACAATTCACAACACTTACCTTTAATATCAATAAGTTTAAGTTTGCGTTCCCGGCCTCTTTTTTGTTGTGACTGGTATGATTGGTAGTTAATATTGTTGTATGTATTTTTGCATTTTCTAGAACAATACTTTGACTGCTTACCGGATAGTTTATTCCCACATTCAATGCATTTCAATTTATCGCTCCTTATAGATTATGACGTTAATCATAATCCTTTTGGTGGTAAAATCACAATTTTTTAAAAGACTTATGCATTCGTTCTAAAATCTTGATAAAATACACATTCCCTTTTAAAGGGCCTATAGCTCAGTTGGTTAGAGCAGGGGACTCATCAAAATGGTGCGCTTATGGTGAAAACCATAAGATGAACGGGATGAATTCAGGGAAACCTTAACAGCAATCAAAGAACACCTGGTTGGCTGATGGCAATCCTGAGCCAAGCCGGAGGTAAACCTTCGGAAGGTGCAGAGACTACCTGAGAACTGGTTTGTAAAAACCAAATTGTTCTTAATAACAGGTTTAAGCGTCCCGCACCCTGGCAATGCTAAATTTACATTTTGGCATTGTGGGTGATGATATAGTCCATGCGTGATAGAAATATCAGGATAACGTGAATCCCTTGGTCCTTGGTTCGAGTCCAAGTAGGCCCACCAAATTATTGTTTTGTGCGCAGACTGTGTATGAAACTATAGAATGTCCGTTTCGGACAGACGATGGTTGTTTGTACGCATAGTTTGTCCTCTTTTTTTGGCTCTTCCCCTGATCGGGTGGGTAGATTTCATCTTACGCCCTCAGGATAGAGATCAAGCCCACCAAGGTGAAAGTAAATAGCATTGGCAAATCGTTTCTTGTTACGGAAACCTCTGCTGCGAACCTTGATGGTTTTTATTCGGCTGTTGAGGCCTTCCGCAGGTCCATTGCTTACCTTCAGGATGATCGCGTTCAATATTCCCCACAGATGCTCCTTGATAATTTTGGCAACTTTCCTGATCGGCTTAAGGCGACTTCGTACTGCCCAGGCTAGCCATTGCTCCCATCTTTTTCGTGCCCAGGTTTTACTGACATAGTGCCAGAGTGACATCGCCATCTCTTTGATAGCCCAGGCGCGAGCTGTTTTTAGCGTACTTTCTCGCAACATCTTAAATCGTATCTTGTGTTTGCGTGTCATGTTCTCAGGGTTGTAGAGCCAATCATATTTGCTGCCTTTCAGGTCGTCATAGCCATCACTCATCAACATTTTGTGTTCCTGACGACGTACCTTATCAACCGCTTCACCAAGGTACTTGGCAACATGAAACTTATCGAAGGCAATCTTATTTTCTGCATCCGGAATGCTTTCCAGTGTGGCATTAATAAAGGCCGGCCACATGTCCATGGATATGCTTTCTATTGCACCACGCTGTGCTTTATTCAGACTGCCATACCAATCTTTAAGCCCCTGCTTCTTGCGATCATCGCCTACGTGCAAAACCGTGCCAGCCTCCTGGTCGGATACAATCGTTACATAATCATGACGCTTCCTGAAAGCAGTCTCATCAACGCCTATCTGTGTCATATGCATTTCTTCCCTACGCGACAGTCCTCGCTCAACCGCTCGTTGCATAATCCCGTCAATCGCGTTCCAGCTTAGATTCATCAAGCGAGAGACGCCCAGCGTGGAGGCCTCTTTCAACCAGTCAATCACCAATGCTTCAAACATCGCCGTAAACCCCGAACCCGGTTCAGCCCATGGGACTGATACGGTAACCACGCCATGCTCTTCGCACTTTACTCGTGGAACATCGGCTACCAATATCGTTTTATACTGGCACGTATCAAGATGCCGCCACCGGCGTGTACGCGCATCATATCCCGGTGATTCTTTTCCGCAGCTGGGGCAGCATGATCTCACGCCATCCTTCTGTTCTACTCGCACAGTTACTTCACCCTTCTGCACGTTCAGGTCAACTTCTGATACCTGCCAGGGTCTCTTGATACCCAGAATCTGAGCGTATAAGTCTTTGTCTCTCATGCAACATAGGATAAGCTACCCACTCGATTTGGGGAAGAGCCAAAGATAAAATAGAATGCCTGGCTGATGATATTCATAAGGCTGGCTCTGATTCCATTGTTGACCGCTCACGAGAAGCGGCAAGTGCGATCATAAATAGTTATTTACTTGAAAATGGATATATTGATAAAAGCAGGGATTTAGGTCAACTGGTTTCAGCATTGCGAGAGAAGGCAAAAAAATATATTGCAGCAAACTGTGCAGATACATTGGCAAAATTACATAGCCGAACAAAACATTCTGAACAGGAAAATAAATCGCTTCGGTATATCAATGAAACAGATGCAGAATTTTCGGTACAGTCTATAGTCGTATTATTGCATGAGCTTGGGTACACCCATGAGTAATAAAAAGAAGAATCTCAGTAGTCCTTTTGCTACTGGCAGTGGTGGTGCTCATTTTGAAGCGCACATACAGGCTTCATTTGTTACTTTAATGTTAACTGGGGGGTATGCTCCAATATTACCTTGCTGGCCCATTGTTGAGATCAAACTACAAGGTAAGATTGATGGTTATGATACCGATGACTTAATAGTCTTTGTTCAAAACCAGGATACAGGAGAGAAGGTAAAGTTACTTTGTCAGGTAAAACATGCGATAAATTTTATTCAAAGTAGTTCAGTGTTAACCGAAGTGATGCAAGCAGCATGGAATGATTATAATAACCCCTCTGTTTTTAATAAAGACAGGGATCGAATAGCACTTATAACCGGCCCTCTCAATGAAGTTAATTTTAAAAACATTTCATGGATTTTAAATCAGGCTAGACATACAAAAAATGCACGAGAATTCTATAATAAGGTCACCGCTGTAAAATTTAGCCCATCTAAATCGGCTGAAAAACTTGGTGTTATCAGATATCATTTAAAAATAGCTAATGGTGGTGTAGATGTTCCAGATGATGAGCTTTACACTTTTTTAAACCACTTTCACCTGATTGGTTATGATTTAGGAATCGAGCTTGGTGTTGTATTATCTCTTTTGCATTCACACATTTCACAATTCAACTCTGACCAGCCGGAATGGGCTTTTTCTCGTATTGTTGATGTTGTGCAAGCATGGAATCAATCTGCAGGAACAATAACAGTTGATAAATTACCGGATGATATTAAAGATGCTTTCAAGGAGAAAGTCGCTGGTACTATTCCGTCAGAATTTGCTGTACCTGACAAACCTGAGCCAACAATAGATCTGAATAAACACAAAAAAGTAGAATCTCTAACACTGGCTACGATAATTGGTTCATGGGATGAAAATAACCAATCAGACATTGATGCAATAAGGAGTCTGATTAATGAATTATGATTCCTGGATACATGGTTTAAGGGATATTCGGCAAGAAGAAAATAGTCCTTTGCAATTAGTTAATGGGGTTTGGAAAGTTCGTAAACGAAGAACTTTGTGGAATGAATTAGCTCCAAGAATATTCGATACACATTTAGATCATATAAAGCAATTTTCTGTCAAGATACTGACTGAACTTGATCCGCAATTTGAAATGCCAATTGATGAGCGATATGCGGCTAGTATTCATGGTAAGAATCTAAAACATTCATCTACCTTAAGAAAAGGGATTGCTGAAACTTTAGCTTTATTAGGCTGCTACAATAATAGGTTGAAAAATTGCTCTCAGTTTAAAGCTGAGCAAACAGCTTCTCTAGCGGTTCGTGAAATACTTGATACAACCGATTGGCAGATATGGGCGGGGCTGAATGACTTGCTACCATTATTATCCGAAGCATCACCAGGGGAGTTTTTACGTGCAATTGAAAATGGACTAGTTGCATCACCTTGCCCTTTTGATTCAGTTTTTAAGCAGGAAGGTAATAGCATTACTGGTGGAATATATATTACTGGGATGCTTTGGGCTTTAGAAAGCCTTGCATGGTCAGAGGAATATCTATCTCGCGTTGCGGTAATACTCGCTGACCTTGCTACACATGACCCTGGAGGGACTTGGTCAAATAGGCCATCAAATTCTTTATCGACAATATTTTTACCTTGGTTACCTCAAACACTAGCGTCTGTTAATAAACGTATTAGTGCTTTGAAAGCGGTTCAACTAGATTTTCCAGATATTGCCTGGCAGACAGTGATTAAATTATTACCCAATCAACATCAAACTTCTACTGGTTCACACAAGCCAACTTACCGAAACATATTTCCTGATAATTGGGAGCATAAGGTAACTAATGATGAGTATTGGGAACAGATAACGGCATATGCTGAAATGGCTGTTGATATGGCCAGTAAGGATATAGATAGACTTAAAGAACTAGTAAGTAATCTGGATAATTTGCCAAAGCCTTCCTTTGATGCTCTTTTAGCACATGTTTCTTCTGGTGATATAGTTGAGCTACCAGAGGAACAACGTTTGCCAATATGGACGAATCTTATTAGCTTTATAGACAAACATCGTCGATATGCAGATGCCAAGTGGGCATTGGATGAAGATGTCATTACTGAAATTGACAATGCAGCCAATGCATTAGCTCCAAAATCACCAGAAGGAATTTATAAAAGATTATTTTCTAGTAGAGATTTTGATTTGTATGAAGAAAATGGTGATTGGAAAGAAGAAGCTAAAAAACTTGAGTTAAAGCGCCAGTGTGCCATTAAGGATTTAATGAATCTTAAAGGGTTACAGGGTGTTCTGGATTTTTTAGATATTATTGAAGCACCAAATCAAGTTGGATATGCTTTGGGTAATGTTGCAAACGAAGAGATAGACAGTAGCTTGTTACCAGAATATCTCGACACTGAAAGACATAATGAGAAGCAGTTTATAGGCAGTTATGTTTGGGCTCGCTATCTGAAATTTGGATGGGCATGGGTTAATGAATTGAATCGTAGTGAATGGACTAAGAAGCAACAATGCCAAATGTTAGTGTTATTACCATTTGAGAAAGAAACCTGGAATTATGCCAAAACCTGGCTTGGGAAATCTGAAGATGATTACTGGAAAAAAGTTACAGTAAACCCTTATCAATCTGAGAGTGATTTAACAACAGCCATAGAAAAGTTGCTTTCGGTTTCTCGACCACAGCCTGCCATTGGTTCTCTCTATTTTCAACTAAATGAAAAGATCGATGTTGACATAGATTTAGTTGTTAAAGCTCTTTTAGATGCCGTTTCAGCTAAGGAAACAAGCACATTAGATTCGTATCATATTATCGAACTTATTCAGTTTTTGCAGAATAATTCTGAGGTTTCTCCTGAGGACCTATTCAATGTCGAATGGGCTTATTTACGTTTGCTCGATCGTCATAGCGGTGCAGAACCGAAATATTTAGAAAAAAGATTGGCTACAGAACCTTTATTTTTCTGTGAGTTAATACAATTAATTTATCGCTCAAAAAATGAAGCAAAGCCTGAAGGCCCGATTGATGAAAAGAAAAAGGCAATAGCAGCAAATGCATGGCATTTGCTGCATGAATGGAGACGTCCGCCTGGGTTGCTTGATAATGGTTCTTTCTCTGATAGTGACTTTAAAAACTGGTTATCGACGGTAAAAGCTGAAAGCACAGAATCAGGCCGTTATGAAGTCGCCATGATTAAGGTTGGAGAAGTGCTATTTTATTCACCAGAAGACTCTGAAGGCCTTTGGATTAATCAGGTGGTTGCTCGAGCTCTTAATGAAAGAGACGCTGAGGATTTGCGAAGTGGATTTAGAACAGAAGTTTACAATTCAAGAGGAACACATTGGGTTGACCCAACTGGCAAGCCTGAACGAGAGTTAGCCGAGCAATGGAATGAAAAGGCAAGTGCACTAGAAGACGCTGGTTTTGCTAGATTTGCTGCTACGTTGAGAGATGTGGCTAAGTCCTATAATCAAGAAGCAGAACAAGTTGTGCTACGACATGCTAGGGAAAATGATGCAAATTTGGAGGATTAGTCTATAATTAAAGTTGACAAAAGTTGACTTCTTGATAGAATTCGCGCCCAATGGATAAAGTATTGAATATAGAGAATATCACCACAGCCATGGAAAAGGCCGGTTTATCTCCCGCTAAAATCTCCCAGAATCTGGGGGTTTCCAGAGAGGCGGTTTCCAAGTGGTTTTCGGGAAAAAGCCTACCTCGTCCCGATAAGTTACTAAAGCTGGCTTTAACACTGGATCTAAAGCTGGATCAGCTCACGCTGAAAGTTGATGACCCAACCGAACCAGTTATTGCTTTTAGAAAACGTGGTAATACTAAAACCACCGAGGCGCATATAGCCCGCGCAAAAGATATGGGTCGCATGCTTTCTGAGTTAGTTCCATATTTACCTTATGATCTTTTAGTCCAGCCAGCCACGCTTAAAAATCCGACAACAGATTATGCTTATATTCAGCAGGTCGCGAGCAAGCTTCGTAAAGAGATTGGCGTAATGCCTGATGATGA
>QIKU01000261.1 GCA_003232015.1 Gammaproteobacteria bacterium | reverse complement strand
CCTGTCACGAGAACCCATGATGAAAAGGACAATTATGCACCCGCCCTCGCCACCAATAGCAGATGAGCGGACGGATGAGAGACCTGTCCCGCACGCCAGCGCTGCTGATCCCGAACCTGACAAACCGAAAGGATTTCGCCCCTGGCCTTTGATCCTGGCAGTCACCGCTGCCTTATTGCTGGTGCCCCTGTGGAGCAACTGGTATGCCGATCAAGTATCCCTGCCGCGTTACTGCAAGAATCCCGAACTTAGCCTGCAACAACTGGAGCAGGTGTTACGGGAAAAACAGCCGGCCGGTGATGGCGCACGTAAACCCTACATCATTGTAGCCAAATTGTTATTTCTGATACCTCAAAACGGTAATGAGTCCATCCCCGCCTATCTATCAAGAGTACGCGGAATACTACGTGTGCAGTGTCAATGAATCCGGTTATCCCAAAGCATCAGGAGCTCCGCCGCAACTTTCTGAAACATCTACTATCGATGCTATTGCTGGCTGCCCTGGTATTGGCTGTCGGAATCTGGGCGCATTACAAGAGCAATGCAAGACTGGAGACCTACACTCGCGATCAGGCGGAAGTCCAAAACGTGGGGCTGGCCTGGCAAATCCTGTCCGCCAACATGCAATTAGTGTTTGGTGACCTGTTGTTCCTGTCACAATTGAACGAATTGAATAATATGCTGGGGCGCGCGGATCGCCCCTGGCGCATGGCACTCAGCGATGAATTGATAAACTTCAGCCGCGCGCGCGACCTTTATGCTCAAATCCGCTTCATCGATGCGACCGGCCAGGAAATTGTGCGTGTTAACCATAACAACGGCAGGCCGTTTTCCGAGTTAGACATAAACTTGCAGTCCAAAGTGGCACGTTACTACTTCGGCCAGACCATGGCACTGAAGCCCGGCAAGATCTTTGTATCCCCCTTTGACCTGAATAAGGAAAAGAGCCGTCTGGAATACCCCCTCAAACCCGTCATTCGCGTCGCCACTCCGCTGGTGGATGAACAAGGGCAAAAGGCCGGCATCCTGATTTTGAATATCCTCGGAGAAAAGTTGATTCGCAGCTTCAGGGATGCTGCGGTCAACATCGCCGACCAGATTATGTTGGTCAACGCCGACGGCTACTGGTTAAGCAGTAAAAACCGTGAAGACGAATGGGGTTTTATTCTGGGGCATGAACGCTCCTTCGCTAGCCGCTTTCCAGAAGTCTGGCAAAACATTAAAGACCGAGATCAGGGGCAGTTACATAATCAACAGGGTCTGTTTACCTTTGCCACCCTGTTTCCCGACAAGCCAACCGCGAAAAGCCGGCTAAACACGCCACATATTCCTGGTAACATCGGCCAAAAAACATACGGCCAGCGCTATTGGAAAATTATCGCTCACATTACTCCTCAGGTATTGCACATCGGCCCACAGAGCTTTCTGCGCAATAATGCCCTACTGTATACAGTTATAAGTCTACTGCTTGTTTTACTGGCGCTACTGGTAGCCTGGAGCCAGACTCGTCATCAGCTCATCCTTGCGCAACGCGATTATGAACGACGTTTCCGTGACACCATGGAAAACGTGGATCTAGCGGTCGTGAGCCTGGATTCTGATGGAAAGATCATCTATTGCAATGACTTCTTTTTGAACCAGACTGCCTACAAGAAACACGAGGTTTTGGGTAAAGACTGGTTTGATACCTACATATCATCGGAAGACCGCAGCCAGGAACGAAAATACTTCGCCCGTATCCTGACTAAACCTGAAACCCCAGGGCGTCATAATAACCAGCTCATAACTCAACTCGGAAAGCGGCGCCGGTTTCACTGGAATTACAGTGTCTCTTTAGAACACGACGGGCAGGTTAACAGTGTTACCGCCATCGGCGAAGACACAACGGAGCATCATCATACAAAGGTGGAATTGAACAAGCTGATTAATGCCGTGGAACAGAGCCCCAATACTGTGCTAATCACCAATACTCAAGGCCTGATTGAATATGTGAATCCCAATTTCACCAACCTCACCGGTTACACAAAAGAAGAAGTCATTGGCAAAAGCCCCAGCATTTTGAAAACCGGAGAAACACCGCCTGAGGTCTACAAGGAACTGTGGAATACTATTTCCAATGGCGGCGAATGGCGTGGCGAGTTTCATAATCGCAAGAAAAACGGCGAACTGTACTGGGAGTTCACCATTATTTCGCCGATTGTTGATAGCAAAGGCAACATCACAAATTTTCTTGCTGTCAAGGAAGATGTCACGGAACGCAAATGCCTGCAACAGGAAGTGGAGGATCGTAACAAGGAATTGATACGCACCCAGTCACTTACGGTTATTGGCCGCATGGCCAGCATGATCGCCCATGATCTACGCAACCCTTTATCTTCGGTAAAAATGAGCCTGCAAATCCTGGCTAAGCAGAACCAGAAAAAAGAGGAGTCTGAGGAACTCAAAGACATTGCTCTGGCGCAGGTGCACTACATGGAAGAGATCCTGGAGGACATGTTGCAGTACTCACGCCCCGATGCCTTAAAACCGGAATGGCTGGATATCAACAAGCTACTGGATATGGCGGTGGCCCTGACGGGCAAGGCCATCAATGAGCGCAATGCTAAAATAACCACAAACTACGCCGCCCAATTACCCACTCTGCACGGTGACCCCAACAAGTTGCGCCAGATCTTCAGCAACCTGATCATGAATGCCTTGCAGGCCACGGACAATACCGGCATCCTGCCAGAAATCAATATTCAAACCCGTCTTGAGTTATGCGACAACGAGCCCCGCGTGCGCGTTGAAATCCACGATAGCGGGTCTGGCATTAACGGTACGGAAACGGACAAGCTGTTTGAACCATTCTTCACCACCCGCACGAAAGGCACAGGACTGGGTCTAGCCATTGTTAAACGACTGCTGGATCAACATCACGGCATAATCCAGCTGCTACCCGGTAAAAAAAGCGGCACACGTGCTGTAGTTATTCTCCCCACGAGCCAGTTAAAGGTATGATACGCACTATGGAAAATAAATCTTTAGACACCACCGGTAGCACTGCATCTGCAGGAAAACGTGACCGTATCCTGATCGTGGATGACGATGTAGCCATCTGCCGCACCCTGCAGCTGCACTTGCAGGGACAAGGTTATCAAATTGCCACTGCACACAGCATCGATGAAGGCATGCGGGCTGCCCATACACAGACGCCAGATATGATCATCCTGGATATCCGCATGCCGGGTACCTCCGGTCTCGAAGGCCTGCCCGAATTCAAAAAGATTTTTCCTAACACCCATGTAATTATGATCACCGCCTATCAGGAAATGGAGAGCACCATTCAGGCTATGCAACGAGGTGCGGAAGACTACATCCACAAGCCCATCGACATCGACGAGCTGGACCGCGTTATGAAACGCATCCTCAGCAATAATGCTGAATGCCAAATCATCGATACCGATATTAGCACGCCAGTAGCAGGCTCGGTAAGCATGGTGGGACGCAGTTGGGCCATGAAGGAGGTATTCAAGAACATCGGCCTGGTGGCGGCTAGTCCGGTCACGGTATTAATCACTGGCGACAGCGGCACGGGCAAAGAACTGGTCGCGCAGGCCATCCACCGTTCCGGCAGCAATCCGGATGCCCCCTTCGTCGCAATCAATTGTGCGGCTCTGGTGGAGACTCTGCTGGAATCCGATATGTTCGGCCATGAAAAAGGCGCCTTTACCGGAGCCACCAGCCAACAACAGGGCAAATTCGCCCTGGCAGAAAACGGTACGATCTTTCTGGATGAAATAGGTGAATTGTCGCCCACCATGCAAGCAAAACTGTTACGTGTGCTACAGGAGAAAGAATACACTCCCCTGGGAGCCAAGCAGTCCCGGCACACTAATGCCCGAGTTATCGCCGCCACTAATGTGAATCTCAGCGAGAAGGTGCAGAGCGGCGAGTTCCGTGGAGATCTGCTCTACCGTTTGCAAGTGGTCACCTTGCATCTGCCACCCTTGCGCGAACGCAAGGAAGATATCACTGCGCTCATCCCTACACTACTGGCACGTATCAATCGCGATTTGCATAAAAACATCTGTCAGGTTTCCCAGGAAGTACTGGATGGGCTTCAAAGCTATGACTGGCCAGGTAATGTACGTGAACTGGAAAACAGCCTGGCCAAGGCCGTAGCCTTGTGTTCAGGCACGATTCTCACACCGGATCTGTTTGGCAATATCTGCGGTGAATCCACTGCACCTGAAAAACCCCTGGAAGAAACGAGCCTGCAGGAAATTGAAAAGATCCATGTACTACGCGTATTGGAAGCACAAGGATGGCACAAGGGCAAAACCTGCGTAATCCTCGGCATATCCCGGCCACGCCTGCGCCGGCTGCTCAATCAATATGGGCTGTCCTCATCGGACGGCGTGATGCCGGATGATGACATTGATTCGGAAGATACTTGATAAAACCCGCCAGAGCTCCATCTCGCCTCCTGATAAAAGGTGCGGGCTAAGTCTGAGCAGCCAGGTCGCAGATGTCAGGAAACAATAAATAAAAAGCCGAAGCAGCTTTCACTGCTTCGGCTTTCGTCGGTATAAGCTAAAAACTAAACTTAAAGTGACTTGTAATAATCAATCAGGATTTTAGCCACTTCAGGACGTGAGAATTCTTTAGGTGGCGCTTCACCATTACCTAACATTTCACGAACCTTGGTGCCGGATAAAAGAACAAAATCATCTTTTTCATGATCAGGTGCTTCGCACATCATCACAACCTTGTTTAATTTCTTCGACCATGCCGTGTGATCAGCCTTAAAGATTTCGATTTCCATTGCACCTTTAGGCACTTCATCGTCAAAGATAGTTTGCGCATCGAAGGCACCGTAGTAATCACCTACACCGGCATGGTCGCGACCAATAATAAAGTGCGTGGCACCCATGTTTTGACGGAAGTAAGCATGCAATACTGCTTCACGAGGACCCGCATAAAGCATATCGAATCCATAACCCGTTACCATGGCACTATTGGCCGGGAAGTAAACTTCTACCATTTTACGGATGGCTGCATCACGTACAGGTGCTGGAATATCACCGGGCTTGAGTTTACCAAGTAACATATGAATCACCAGACCATCACAACCTAAACGGTCCATTGCCATGTGGCAGAGTTCTTCGTGCGCCAGATGCATCGGGTTACGGGTCTGGAAAGCAACAATTTTTTTCCAGCCGTGCTCTTGTATTTCATTGCGAATTTCAACAGCGGTACGGAAAGTGTCAGGGAATTCAGTCTGGAAGTAGCTGAAATTCAAGACCTGAATGGGGCCTGAAACAGCCGTTTGACCCTGGCTATTAAATGCCGCCACGCCTGGGTGTTCCATATCATCGGTACGATAAACTTTATCGGTCATGATTTTCATTTGCTCATCAGAAACCTGTTCAATGGCTTCGACATCCATCACCGCAATAACTGGATTGCCATCCACATTCGGGTCACGCAAAGCAATGCGTTTTGCATCACCAATCGCATCGGCATTTTCTAACAAACATAAAACAGGAACGGGGAAAAATGAACCATCTGTTAAAGTCATTTTTTCAGCAGCACCCATTGCATCAGCAACATTCATAAAGCCTTTTAACGGGTTAAAATAACCACCCCCCATCATGACCGCGTTACCCGCAGCCTGTGAACTGATCACTACCGATGGCAGGGTCTGCGCTTCTTTGTTTAATTTATCATGTTCAGCAACGTCGTAGACGAAGCGCGGTTGTAACTCGTCAGAACCTATTGGTTTAATCATCCTGTATATCCTCATTTGTTGGTCATAACCCCACCGTTTACCAAACAAAGTGGGTGACACATTTCATCATTTTTAAAACCGGTAAATACTGAAACTCTTGCGTAATACCTTTTCCAGCACCAATAAAAAAGTACAGCAACTATACAACACTATATATAAGGTTAATATCAAGGTAATTTATAAGGCCATAGATGATATAAGCTATTGAAAACTAAGGGTGAATAAATTCTGCAAGCTGCTTAAACTCTTCCGAGCGTGCACTGCCTTTACGCCAAACAAGCCCAATCTCGCGATAACTGTTTTCCTGTAGTGCGGTTAGCCTGATTTTTGTACCGCGTAAAAGTGCTGAGCCCACTGCCATTTCGGGTAAAAAGGTAATCCCTAAATCGCTTTCGACCATCTGCACTAAGGTGAATAAACTGGTGGCACTAAAGCGGCTTATTTTTTCTGGTTTGCGTAATTTACAGGCCGACAGGGCATGGTCGCGCAGGCAATGGCCTTCTTCCAGGAGTAAAATAGTTTCACTGTCCAGTTTACTGAATTTATAGTTCTGCGGATCGACCAGTGCGCTTTTAGCACGGCTTGCCAGCATAAACTTGTCTTTGAATAAACAAAGCTGCTCCGTATTTTTAAGCTCATACGGCAAAGCCAGCAATAAAATATCCAGTTCACCACTCATTAATTGATGATAAATTTTCTCGGACTGATCTTCTTTAAAATACAGCTCTAAGTAGGGAAATTGTTTGCGGATCGCGGGTAAAACTTTAGGCAATAAAAAGGGCGCAATGGTTGGAATAACCCCCATTCTTAACATTCCTGTTAAAGGTGACTGATAGTCCTTAGCGATTTCAAGCAAACCTTCTGCATCGCGTAAACACAGTTGTGCCTGCTGAATAATACGCTGGCCAATGGTGGTGATGGTGACACTTTTATTGGTTCTGTCCACCAGCTGCACATTGAGCAGGGTTTCCAGCTCTTTTATGGCGACACTGAATGCCGGTTGTGAAACAAAACAGGCTTTGGCCGCTTTACCAAAATGCGCCGTTTCATTCAGTGCAACTAAATAACGTAGTTGTTTTAGCGTTGGCAAATGCATATTAACAGCCTCAAATTATCGCACTTATATTCATAACTTAAATATATCAATATAATAGATTTAATCAAATATATTTATCATTTATTCCCCTTTAAAATGCTTTCCATCAGTCACTAACACGACTTAAAAATTTAAATCTAATACGAGGTATTTAATATGTTAAGTAATAAAGAAGGTCAGGCCATTCCCAGCGTCACATTCCATACCCGCGATAACGACGAATGGAAAGATGTCACAACCGATGAACTATTCGCCAATAAAACCGTAGCAGTTTTCAGCTTACCCGGTGCATTTACACCCACTTGCTCGTCCAACCATTTACCACGCTACAATGAGCTTGCAAAAAGCTTTGCCGATAATGGTGTTGACGATATTATTTGTATGTCTGTTAATGACACCTTCGTTATGAATGCCTGGAAACAGGATCAGGCTGCCGAAAATATTACCATTATCCCCGATGGCAATGGCGAGTTCACTGAAGGCATGGACATGCTGGTTGATAAAAACGACCTCGGCTTTGGCAAACGCTCATGGCGCTATTCAATGCTGGTTAAAAATGGCGTAATTGAGAAAATGTTTATCGAAGAAAATGTACCTGGTGACCCGTTTGAAGTATCGGATGCCGACACCATGCTCGACTATATTAATCCGCAAGCTAAACGGCCTGATACAGTCAGCCTGTTCACTAAAAAGGACTGTCCGCATTGTGCACGCGCGAAACAGTTACTGGATGAAAAAGGTTTAGGTTACGAAGTGATTGAACTCAATAAAAATGTCACTGAAAAAAGCCTGAATACCATTACTGGCGCAGATACCGTTCCACAAATCTACATTAATGGTCAGCATGTCGGCAATGCCGACGCACTTGAAAAATACTTTAATACATAAGAATATTTCAGCAGCGCAGTATAATCTAGTTTCCCCGTCCGCTTGCGCCGGGCACAAAATCGTGGGGTTTCCAAAGGGGAGAAGCGGTGCTCTCCCCTTTGGTCGTCAGCGGGGTACATACCCCGTTGACGATATATAATTGATTGCAAAGTTGCCCGGACACTATCCGGGCAACTCTGTAATTACAACATCAACAAATAGCTACTTTCGCTACAAATGCCCATTTTTCTCCACAGCGGTAACCCAATAAATGCACCGTCCCGCGAGACCCTGAGTTTTGCTACGTATAGTGTCAAGCACCCTATCGACATCACCATCTTCAAGCATAATGTCCACTCGTACCCGTGGCGTATACCCCACCACTTTATCTCTTGCAGAAAGAAAAGGATCATTTTCGACCTGCACACCATGCCCTTCCACCTTGCAAAAGGTAAACCCAGAAACCTGTTCCAGGCTACGTAACTGATCAGCCAGCGCCTGTTGCACGCTAGAGTGAATAATAAGGATTAAATGTTTCATACGTTTTTCTCCTTCTCTGCCGCCACACCTGATTTACGCAGGGTAAAGGTTTCCAGCCAGGCATAGAGTGTTGGTAGCAAAATCAAGGTTAATAAGGTTGATGTGAACAAGCCGCCTATAACAACCACGGCTAATGGTCGTTGCAACTCCGAGCCTGGCCCGGTTGCTGCCAGTAACGGAACCAGCCCCAGGCTGGCGATCAATGCAGTCATCAATACTGGACGCAGACGTCGCTCCGCACCTTCCTGTACCGCCTGTAAAATACTGCATCCGGCTTCACGTAACTGATTAAAGAAGCTCACCATCACCACGCCGTTAAGTACCGCGACACCAAACAAGGTGATAAAACCAACCGAGGCAGGCACAGATAGATACAACCCGGATAAATACAGGCTGACTACCCCGCCAATCATCGCGAATGGAATATTCAGAAGAATAAGCCCGGCCTGAGACAATGAACGGAAGGTTACAAATAACATCAGGAAAATGAGCGCGATAGCAATGGGCACCACCACGCCCAGTCGTTTAGCCGCACGTTGCTGGTTTTCAAACTGACCACCAAAAGTCACGTAATATCCGGAAGGTAATTTGATATTGGTTTCAATGCTGCGCTGCACTTCTTCAACAAAACTCACCACGTCACGCCCTTCCACATTGGCCTGCACCACCACCTGACGTTTAGCCGACTCACGGGCAATTTCAACCGGGCCATCGACTTCATGCACATGCGCCAGTAAACGTATCGGCACTTTAGCGCCACGCGGCGTTTCAACCAGCAAAGCCTTGATATCTTTCACTGAAGTACGCGCGGCTTGCGGGTAGCGTAACAAAATGCTGGTACGGCGATTATCTTCAATAATTTCCGTCGCAACCTGACCGGCAACGGCCATTTCGATCAGCGTATTAATATCTTCTATATTAATACCGTAGCGTGCAATAGCAGCTGGACTTATATCAACCTGCAAATAAGTCTGCCCTGACAACCGGCCACGAAACACGTCCACCGCGCCCACTGTTTTATTTACCAGTGTTTCAATTTGTGTTGAGATGGTTTCCAGTACTTTCAGGTCGTCACCATAAAGTTTAATTGCCATCGCAGCACGTACACCGGTTAACATTTCCGAAACACGCATATCAATCGGCTGGGTAAAGGCGATATCAATACCTTCAAAACGATCCAGTTTTTCGCGCAACTTTTCTAATAATGTCGCTTGATCGATTGTCCATTCGTCACGCGGGCGGGTAATAATAAAATTATCGGTTTGATATAACCCCATCGGATCCATACGTAACTCATCAGCACCGGTGCGCGACACCACCCCGGTCACTTCAGGAATTTCCATAAACGCTTTTTGAATAGGCGCATCCCGCTCCAGTGAGTGCCGCAACGATATGTCAGATTCTTTTTCAACAATAATAACCGTTGAACCTTCGTCCATCAGCGGCATAAACTCTTTACCAATATGCGGGAACAGTGCAATGGTGCCAGCCAATGCCAGCAACGCAATACTGATAGGGATAGAACGAAAACGCAAAGCCCAACTTACTACCGGGCGATAAAGATTTTTCAGGTGGCGCAATAACCACTCTTCTTTCTCCGGGTTGCTTTTATCTGAGCTCTTTTTATCGTCGCCAGCTTTCATTAATAAACTCGCCAGCACCGGAATAACCGTTAATGATAAAATCAGCGAACCCATCAGTGCAAAAGAAATCGTGACTGCCAACGGGGTAAACATTTTGCCTTCCAGCCCGGTTAAGCTGAATATCGGCAGGAACACCACGATAATAATCAGTACCCCGCTGATCACCGGCGTCGCCACTTCCAGCACCGCACGATAAATTAAATGCAACCGATTAACGCCTTTAGGGGCTTTGCTTAACTGGGTATGAATATTTTCCACCACCACCACCGCAGCATCGACCAGAATACCAATCGCAATGGCTATCCCCCCCAGTGACATCAAGTTAGCCGATACCCCCGTTAAACGCATCATAATAAAGGTAAACAAAACCGCCAGCGGTAAAACCAGCGCCACGGTTAATGCCGCCCGCAGATTACCCAGCATAACAATCAATACCAGTAACACCAGTAGCACCGCTTCACCCAGTACTTTTTCCACCGTCCAGACGGCTGCTGTCACCAGCTCACTTCGATCATAAAAAGGAATAATTTTAATCCCCTCGGGCAAGGTTGGTTTGAGGGCTTCCAGTTCACGCTTAACACCCTCCACGGTACTGCGACTATTGGCTCCCTTGCGCGATAAAACTAAACCAGTTACCACTTCACCTTCACCATCCGCTGTCACCGCACCGTAACGGGTTAACGAGCCAATGCGAACTGTTGCCAGCTTTCCAATCTGGATAGGCACACCATTACGCGTTGCCACGGTGATACCACGAATGTCTGCTTCATTACGTAACAGACCCCGGGTACGTACCAGTAACATTTTCTCACCACGCTCAATACGGTCACCACCGGCATTGCGGTTATTTTCCTGCAACGCCTTAAATAAATCATCCATACCCAGACCATATTTTACCAGTGCATCCGGGTTTGGCATTACTTCAAAGGCGCGCACTTCACCACCCAGTGAATTCACATCGGCCACACCTTTAACCGTGCGTAAACGTGGACGTATCACCCAGTCCTGAATAGCACGCAGCTCGCTGTTGCTATAGCCCTCGCCTTCGATACGGTACATATACATTTCACCCAACGGTGTAGTCACCGGTGCAAGGCCACCATCGACACCTTCAGGTAAATCATTCCATACCTGACCAAGACGTTCATTCACCTGGTTACGCGCCCAGTAAATATCGGTGCCATCCTCAAAGTCAATTTTAATAATACTCAAAGCATACTTGGTCACCGAACGTAGTACCTTTTGCCGCGGCAAACCCTGCATTTCCATTTCAATGGGAAAGGTAATTCGACTTTCCACCTCAGTCGGTGACAACCCTGGTGCTTTTACAATAATTTGCACCTGTGGCGCTGAAATATCCGGGAAAGCATCAATAGGTAAAGTCTTGAATGCCCACACACCACCCACTGACAAAGCCGTTGCAAGCAATAACATCATCAGCCGCTGGATTAATGAAAAACGTATTAAACTGGCAATCATGATTATTTAACCTCACTCATATTAACGACGCTCTTATCCTGTAACGATGTGCCTGCCGACAGTCGCACCCTGGCAAGCTCAAGCCAGGCTTGCTGTAATAATTCAAGGTAACGCGCCCGCACATCAAAATAGGTATTATTGGCATCAATAAGGGTAAGAATATTTAACTCACCGGCATTAAATCCTTTGCGCGTTAAACTAAACACATGCTGTGCCGGTTTTAAAAGTTCTTTGCGGTAATGCTCAGCCTGTGCAATCAGATGACCAAGGTGCAAATGACTTCTATATAGTTGCGTCCGTAAATTGCGTTGCTTAATCTTTAGCTCCGCTTGCGCCTGATGCACGGCGTAGCGCGCCTGAGTAACCCGACCATTATTTTTATTCCATAACGGAACCTGTATGCTCAGCATCACACCGGTACTCTGTTGGCGACGATTAGCAATATATTCTTCAGTGCGAAACAAACTTAAGGTTGGATCAGAAAAACGCTGTGCGCGTGCAACCGCAACCCCCGCCTGTGAAGCTGCAACAGCCTGTTTATAGGCTTGCAGTGACGGATGCTGTTGCATGCTCTTTTCCATCTCACTGAAGCTTTCAATAGCTGTCACTGGTGTAAGAGCCACCAATGCTATGTTGTTTTCAAGGGGTAACTGCAATAAAGATTTAAAACTTGCGGCCGCCTCATCAAATCGACCTTCGGCCATATCCGCAGTTTGTTTTGCTGACTGCAATATAATATTCAAACGCATCGTTTCCAGCGGAGTAAGATAGCGAATAAGCGGATCATGATTACTTCCGGTATGTTGAAAACGATGCGCTTGTTGTAATCGTTTTTTTGCCAGTTGCAATTTGGCCTGAGCAAACTGCAAAATATGCAGGCGCTGCGCCACCTTATATTCCAGCGTCAAACGCTGCTGACGGAATAAAGCCTGCACACTGGCAACCTCGGCTTCAGCCTGTGTACGTTGGTGCTTTAATCGTCCCATCGGTATGGGTTGTGAAATTTCTAACTGGGTAACATTATAGCCGCCACTGGAAGATTCCAGTCCTAGCGTTTCATCCACTTGAATACTCACACTGGGGTTCGGCCATGCGCTAGCTTGTTCCAGCTTGCCCTGCTGTTTGCCTATTGCCGCATCAGCTGCTTTTATTTCCGGTGCCACTTCCAGTGCACGCTGAATACTGGCGCCCAGTGTCCAACGTGACTCAGGTGACGCTAATGTTAGTGGTGCCAATGTTAACAATGAAGCAGCCAGAGCAACACTTAACAATGAAGGTATTAATATCTTAGTCATAAAATCATCCATCTCAATTTATAGTGAACAGGTTTTTTGATTACTGTTTTAAATGCCGTAAATAAATTTGTTCGTGATACGAAAATACAACAACCAAAGGAGCAACTTTTTTGGTGTGTAAATTTTTATCAATAACAGTCGCATGTAATGCGACAGAAATTAAATTATGGCGATGCGAGGAGGGGCGCGGAGAGGTGGATAAAGTAAGTAGTAGAGTGAGGGGCGTTCTATTCTAAAAATCCATTTTTTACGAAACAGGGATAAAGACAGAATGTATAAACTAATACATATAAATGTAAACAATAAAATAAATGAATTAAACGATTCGACTTTTTTTACCAGACTACCAGAACTCACTTCAATTTCGGCAGGGCGTTCGTTGCTATTTTGATATTGAGCATCGTACATTGTGTCCTGCTGCGAATAGGCAGGGTGCAACGCAATGCTGTGCCCGCTATGGGTAGCTGAGGCACTTTCATCTTGAACATGCATATGCAACCTGGACGCTTGCCCAAGTAATAGCGCAAAACCCAGGCATGCGATCAGCAAATAGCTGGGAATATTGTTATGCTGCCTTCTCATAACGCAAAAGTTTATACAGCGCCGCCGCATAATGCAAACTAATTAGCAACGGACAACAATCGCTATCTAAACTTGTGGCGCGCTAAAGACATGGTGTTTTTTAATGTTATTAATTATGAACTCGGGGTACATCCTCGTGTCATACAGCCGCTTACATAGACCCTTCTGTGCCACATTCGCCTGCCGCTCGACACCCTGCTATATTCATTAACTGCCAAAACGAATATAAAAACAATGACTTAGATTCAGACAACATTTACGAATATCCAACTATATTTTATACTCACCCTTTAATTTAAGGTATAATACGCCACCCTGAAAATTCCTTTTCAGTAAAAGCCCAATAATTTAAGTCATTTGGGCCTATTTCATTTTGGCGCTAAACTGCAAGAGACACAAATTATGAGTATTGAAGACACACAAGGCCCTTTTGACAATATCCCGCATAACAGCCCGGTACAACCACAACGTTTAAGTGGCGAGGATAAATTTAATTTCAGCTGTTACAAAGGCATCTCTTGCTTTAATGCCTGTTGCCGTCAAGCCGACATTACTTTAACGCCCTATGACATATTACGCCTTAAAGATAACCTTGGGATGACTTCGACCGAGTTTTTGAAAAAACACACCGTACCTTTTGAAATTGATGGCCAGGGCTTACCCGGCGTTAAACTTCGCACCGAAGATGATGACCCCGTTTGCCTGTTACTTGATGGCGACAATGGCTGTGGTGTTTACGAAGATCGGCCGTCTGCCTGTCGTTATTACCCGGTTGGTTTACTTAACATGCGTGCCTTTAAAGCCGAAAAGGAAGAGCAACATTACTTTATGGTGAAAGAAAGCCACTGTACCGGCCACAATGAAGATCGTGAAATTAGCGTTGATGCGTACCGTAAAGAACAAGGCCTGGAAGAATATGACGACTTTAACTGGCAATACTACCGTTTAATTTTAAAGAAAAAATCCTCTGGCCCCACTATTGGTAAACCCTCCACACAAAGCTTCCATTTTTTCTTCACCGCGGCCTACGATGTTGATCGGTTCCGTGAGTTTGTAAAATCACCTAACTTTCTAAAAGTGTATGCTATTTCAGAAGATGAATACAAAGTATTACTTGAAGATGACTACAAGCTGGTTAGCTTTGGTTTAATGTTGATGCATCAGGTTTTATTTGGTGAGAATACCATTCCACTGGTAGAAAATGCTTACGAAAATCGTATTGAAGAGCGTAAAGACATACTTGAAGCAAAAAGACAGTTAGCCGAAGAAATTGCTAAAAAAGAAGATCCAACTGATCAGTATATTCAGGATTAGTGCGCGTCTCTTTGTACGCGCACTTATGCCTGATCATGCAAAGCATGATCGGCGTCTATCAATTTAAGTAAAAAAAACTTAAATAACCTGAACTCGGGATAAGAAATGTTCGTCATTCCCGCATGCCTTTAGCGGGAATCCAGTGACACAAATTCTCGATTCCGGCTAAAACGATACCTTAATGAGGGTATTTTTTGTATTTAGTGAGTAGTGAGTAGATACCATCTTCCTCAACCAATCACAAGCGGTGTTTACACCGCCTGAGGTTGATACTGTATTTGGTGTTTAAGCACACCAAAACAAA
>QIKU01000150.1 GCA_003232015.1 Gammaproteobacteria bacterium | reverse complement strand
AAGATTAAAAATATGAAAGATTAAATATTTACAGTTCTTTTTAACCACTGGCTGCTCCACCCCCCCCCGACAACAATCACCAGTACCTTATAATATGTTTGACGATACAAAATTTAATTACTCAACATTCACTTTCTCTGAATACAACAGTGTTAACGCCGCACTCCATGAGAAATTCTCAAATATTAACCGTGAAAAAGATATTAAACGTACCCATTTATTCAATGGCCGTTATGAAAACATCTATATTGATAAAACATTAATCCCTGAATTAACACCCATACTTGAGTTTGCAAACCAGAGCGCAAAAAAAATACTTAACTTAGCCAAAAACCTGGACACCGGTTTCTGGTTTAATAGCATGCCACCCAAAAGTGTAACAACTGCGCACACACATGATGATTATGATGAAATGTTGTCGGGAGTCTATTATGTGACTGTGCCGGAAAATTCCGGGAATTTAGTTTTATTTAATAATGAAGATAAGAAAATAATCATCCCTCAACAAGGCCAGCTTATTTTATTTAAAGCAGATTGTTTGCATGAAGTATCCATTAATAACAGCGGGCAAAACCGCCTGTCAATTGGAATGAACTTTGGGATAAAATCAGAAGAGCTTTGAGCCAATCAGTGTTTAACTATTTCGTTAAATTGCTGTTCATTAAAATCACATTTCAAGTATTCTGTTATTATTTTAAGATCACCGTGCGCATTACCCAGGCAACTTGTTGCACCTGGTGACGGTGTCATATTAAAGATAAGACCTTGTCCGGTATCAATTTTCGCTTCGCCTAAATGTAATTTACGATTGGCCTTGTCGATCATAACTGGGCGTATCCCGCCAATTTTTTTCGCAAAACTTAAGTCACTGAGTTGCATATTGGGGATAATTTTACGGGCATCTTTTAAAAACAAACGTGTGCGTATCCCAGGAATTTCAAACAGCATATTTTTGAAAATATAATTTCTAATATCAGAAACTTTTAACAGATCCCAAAATACTTTTAAAACGTCACTGTCTAGCTTAATGACCTGCAAAAAGTCCAGAATTGTTTTCATGTTGTAACGTTCCAACATCGGTAACACTAAGGCGGTTGGACCAAAGCGGGTTTTATCCGGCACTAAAATATCGGGGTCACCATGAATCGCAGCAAACGGTAGCTTATCATTTTGTACCGTATATACTTTGCCATTAAGCATATTGGGGGTGTAATAAAAACTTCCCGCCATGGGTAAGCAGGAATACTCCAGACAAAATCCCATCCGATGCGCAAATAGCAAGCTGTGACCACCGGCAGAGACCACCACAAACTTTGCTGTAATATCGCCTTTCGATGTCTTTACAATATAACCCTTATCATCCTTAATAATGTCGGTTACCTGTGTTTCCATCAGCAAGTCGATTGTTTTATCGGTAGCAAGCTGTGCCTGTTCAACAAATGAATGAGCTAAAGCGCCATAATTAACCGCTGTGTATTCGTCCAGCATGCCTAGAGCCACAATTTCATCTTTCCGCCCTTCAACAACGGTCGGTTCAATCTCGGCTATATCCGAACTTTCCATAATTTGCATATTTGAAAAATGTGCGCCAAATTCCTTGAAGCGTTCACGTAAGAAGCTGCACTCATCCCGTCCGACACCGAGCACCATTTTAGGGTATTTATAAATTAACCGATCCCGATTGTTCTGCTTTTCTGCATAGCGCAGTACCATCGAGGCCGTTTCTTTAACTTGTATGGCTTTATCGAGTGTGTAATTAGTTTCGATGTCGCCACAATGCAGTGTTTGACTGTTGTTGCGACCATGAGAATTAACATCAGCGAGACGATCATATTTCTCAACCAGTCCAATATGGGAAAGGTCGGTAAATTTTGCCAGTTCATATAAAAGTGCGGTGCCCGAAATACCCCCACCAATGATGAGTACGTCGTATTGCCCTTTGTCCATAGAAAAATCTACTCCATTGCCTAGTCGTATACCAAATCTACTTTATATATCGGTTCCAGTAAATAAATCTGAAGCTATTTATTCCAGTGCTTATTCAATAGCTTAGACTAATCCAGAACAATATCCCGGGGTGAATGTTTATATAGCCACTTAGCGGGCATTTTTTGCATGGATCCAGCGCAAAACAACAAAAAAAGCAGCCAGGCCCATCATCGCTGACATCCAAAAACTACTCTCCGGGCTTACCGTCTCCCACAGAATAGCACTAAGATAGGCGCCAAAAGCACCACCCGCACCAAAACTAATGCTGCTATAAATGGCCTGCCCTTTTCCAGCATGCTGCCCTGAAAAATGCTGGTGAAATAGCTGAATAGCAACTGCATGAAAAATACCAAAGCTTGCCGCATGCAGGGTTTGCGCAAACAGCATAACAGTCAAGGAATCAGCGTAGACCGCAATCAATAACCAGCGCAATGCGGTGAGCAAGAATGTAACTAAAAATAATTTTCGTAACCCAAAATATGGAACCAAACGGTGCATCACTAAAAACACCAGCACTTCCGCAATTACGCCTAACGCCCATAACTGCCCGATAACGCTACGGCTATAACCATAATCTTCCATATATAAGGTATAAAAAGTATAGTACGCACCATGACTTGCCTGAGATAAAAAACACACCACAATTAAAGCCAGCACTTCTGGACGTAAAAGAATTTGTTTTAATTTAACCTGCGCCAGTGGCATATGGGCCGCTGCTCTTTCAGGCACAAAAAAGCTCATCACTAAAATACCCAGCATCAAACCAAAAATACTCAAGGGTAAAAGACTTATCGAATAATATTCAAGCCCATAGCCTAAACTCGCCACCGCTAAAATAAAACCAATCGAGCCCCATAAGCGAATCGAACTATAACGATGCGGCTGATCTTCTAAATGCTGCAAGGTCGTCACTTCAAACTGAGGCAGAGCAGCATTCCAGAAAAAACTAAAAGCCAACATCACCAGAGCGACAGACCAGAAACTATGACTAAAAAAGATACCTGCAAAAATAAATGCTGCCAGGAAACTACCAATGCGAATAATCAACATTCGCTTGCCGGTATGATCAGCTATCCAGCCCCAGATATTGGGTGCAATGATTTTGGTAATAAGGATAAGGGCCATCAGCTCGCCAATTTCACGAATGCTGAAACCCATATCCTTCAGATACAAGCTCCAATACGGGATCAAGGCACCCAGGCTGGCGAAATAAAAGAAGTAAAACCCTGACAGGCGCCAGTACAGCAAAGGAGCCTTTTCTGATTTCATATGCGTTGCACGTATATGTTATTTAAACGGAAGTTATGTACTGGCAGGAATAACAGGTGTACCACTTTGAACATCGGCATTCTGGCCACGATGCCGTAAGTAATGATCCAGTATCGTAATGGCCATCATGCCTTCAGCAATCGGTGTTGCTCGTATACCAACGCAAGGGTCATGGCGACCCGTAGTAACCACTTCACTTGCATGGCCCTTTGCATCCACGCTTTGCCCTGGAAGACGTAAACTTGAAGTTGGTTTTAAGGCAATGCTGGCAATAATATCCTGGCCACTTGAAATGCCGCCTAAGATGCCACCTGCATTGTTACTTAAAAAACCTTGCTCGGTCATTTCATCACGGTGCTCAGTGCCTTTTTGTTCAATGCAGTCAAAACCGGCACCAATCTCGACGCCTTTAACTGCATTAATGCACATTAAAGAATGAGCAAGCTCCGCGTCGAGCCGGTCGAAAACAGGCTCGCCTAAGCCAGGCGGCATGCCACTAGCAACAACATTAATCCGTGCACCAATCGAATTACCTTCTTTGCGCAGCGCATCCATATAGGCTTCAAGCTCATCAATCATCGATGCATCGGGAAAGAAAAACGGGTTTTGTTCTACTACTTCCCAGTCAAATGTTTTTGGTTTTATCGGGCCAAGTTGTGCCATATAACCACGTATTACAATGCCCGCTTTTTCGGCTAAGTATTTTTTTGCAATGGCACCGGCAGCCACCCGCATGGCGGTTTCACGCGCAGAAGAACGGCCACCACCACGGTAGTCACGAATGCCGTACTTTTGTAAATAGGTATAATCCGCATGGCCGGGGCGAAATTGATCTTTAATGTTGCCGTAGTCTTTCGAGCGCTGATCGATATTGCGAATCAATAAACCAATCGGCGTACCGGTAGTTTTACCTTCAAAAACACCGGATAAAATCTCAACTTCATCCGTTTCACGCCGCTGTGTGGTATGGCGGGTTTTGCCCGGACGCCGGCGTTCTAAATCTTTCTGAATATCAGCTTCACATAAAGCAAGCCCAGGCGGGCAGCCATCAACAATACAACCAATGGCCGCGCCATGGCTTTCACCAAAACTGGTAACTGTAAATAATTTACCGATTGTATTTCCAGACATATTAGACCATTTATTTTCAATTATGTTAAGGACTATTCAGCCGTGACCCACTACGAAGTGATTGATTCTACATCAATTCTTTGGCTATCTATAGACTAAATCCTGGTTAAATATCATGTGCAAACAAGAATTGCAGTCTATACTTAACAGGTATTAACCACCCATTATACTCAGGATATTTTCTGGTGGTTATTCGTATTTCATCAAAAACAGATGTTTTTTCTCAAAATGGGGTAAAATTAACCGCCTTACGGTGAAATATCTCCCGACCGAATATCATCCAACTTGGCGCAACGGTAAACAATAGTTTAGGTAGTCTTTTGTTCAATTTACTAGGAAATAATAACCAGGCTAAACGCTCCCCCCAGATTATTATTTGGGGCTATGTCGTTATTGTTACACTTTTTAGCCTTATTCTGCTTACCAGCATTGTGCAAAATAAACGCACCAATGATTATGTAAGTGAAATTGTTCAACGCTATGGCATGAAGTCTGAACTTATCACCCGCATGTATAATGCGGCTCGGGAACGCAGTATCAGCCTGTTTACCATGGTATCGATTAAAGATCCCTTTATTCGTGATGAAAACTTTCTAAAATTTAACGCTTACGCCTCGCAATTTGCAAATGCACGAATAAAACTGCTTAAAACAAAGCTAACGGATAACGAATACACGCTTCTAAAAAAGCAGGGCCGCCTTACACGTATTACAGCACCACTGCAAAATCAGGTTGCCGAGTTAGTCCAGCGTGACGAAATTACCAAAGCTAATGAGTTACTGCTTGCGAAATCAATCCCTTTACAGGAAAAAATTCTTCGTTTATTAGAACAATTACAAGCAATACAACACCAGGCTTCCCGCAATATTGCCCAGCAGGCACAACAGGAACAACAATCTACCTGGAAAATTCTTTTAGTCCTGTCAATTGTGGTGTTGTTTTCAGGCATTGTTATCACCTATATCATCGTCTACATCACAAAATCGCTACAAGCTAAACTTTATATGGAAAAGGAACTTGCCGAAATCACATTGCATTCCATCGGTGATGCCATTATTACAACCGACATAAATGGCAAAGTGACACAAATTAACCCGGTTGCAGAAGAATTAACGGGGTTTTCTCGACGGCAGGCCATTGGGCAGGACTTCTATAGTGTTTTTAATATCGAACTGGATTATAACGCAGATCCAGCAACGCTAACCGAGCTCGAGAAAGTCATTAACCATTTAGAAGTCGTAATGAGCGCCGACAGCCCAAAAACATTGGTTAATAAAAACCTGAGTGAATATGCGATTGAATACACTCTGGCACCGATTGTAACTGAAGACAGGAAAACATCAGGGGCGGTTGTTATTTTCAGGGATGTTACTGAAATAAGAGCCTTATCCTCACAATTAAAATATTATGCCAGCCATGACAGTTTAACCGGCCTGATTAACCGCAGGCAATTTGAACATCATCTGGAAAATACTCTTAAGTCAACACAAGCATCTAACGCACAACAACACGTTGTTTGCTTTATGGACCTCGATAATTTTAAAATTATAAATGATACGGCAGGGCATGAAGCGGGTGATGAATTCCTCAAACAACTTTCATTATTGCTACAGTCACTTTTACGGCGCAGCGACATTCTGGCCAGACTTGGTGGCGATGAATTCGGTATTTTGCTGGAAGATTGTAATATCGAAAATGCACTGTCCATTGCAGAAAAAATTAGAAAAGAAATCAAAGCCTTTCGGTTTATCTGGGCAAATAATTCATTTGAGGTGGGTGCAAGCATCGGTTTAACAAAAATTGACCACACAACTGCAAGCTTAACTGAAATAATGCGCAATGCCGATACCGCATGTTATATATCAAAAGAAGAAGGCCGTAACCGGATTCATTTATTCGATCCCAATGACGAAGATATACAAAAACGTCAAGGTGAGTTGCAGTGGGTGCAACATATCAAAGAGGCACTGGAAAATAATGACTTCGTCTTATATTGTCAGTCCATCATGAATATAGCAAACTCAGAGACGAAACATTGTGAAATACTATTACGCCTTAAAAACCGTGATGGCGAAATAGTTCCACCCATGTCTTTTATTCCGGCAGCAGAACGTTATGAAATAATGCCTGATATTGACAAATGGGTTATCACCAATACCATTAAATTCCTCTCAGACAACCGAAAAAAGATTGCAGACCATATATTCACTATTAATTTATCCGGGCAATCATTAGGCAAAAAAGGTTTTGATGAGTTCGTAATAAATACACTGGTAGATAATAAAATCGATCCAAAAATTATTTGTTTTGAAATAACAGAAACAGCGGCAATAAGTAATTTATCCCGCGCTGTTGCATTTATGAAAACACTCAAAGCGATTGGCTGCCGTTTTGCGCTCGACGATTTTGGCAGTGGCTTAAGCTCGTTTAGTTACCTCAAGAATATGCCGGTTGACTATATTAAAATAGATGGACACTTTATCGTCGATATTTGTGAAGACAAAACCGACCTGGCTTTTGTTGAAGCCATTAATCGAATTGGCCACATTATGGGGATAGAAACCATTGCCGAATTTGTTGAAAATAAAGACACGTTTGATGCACTTAAAAATATTGGTGTAAATTTTGCGCAGGGTTATTACATCGAGAAACCAAAAGCACTTTCACTTTACGACCTCGGGAATAACGATAAAATATAAAACAATGTATTTTACTGCCCCCCATCCAAACCAAGCGTATGCGTGCTATTAATTTGTCTTAATAAATGTTTAAAGGGCAATAACATATCATTAACACTGTTAACCAGTGACATAAAAGGCAAGTCTTCTTTTGAAAAAGAGTAGCTTTCATCTTTTAGTGATTTAAATAGTACATTTAATTCATTTTCCAGTTCAGGCACAAAACCAGCAACCCCTTCCATAAACTCACCATCGTACTCAATCGCAGCACGTAAATCTGCAGCTTCAAAAACTGCCTGATCGACCAGATTAATATATTCTTCCATCGTCTGTGGACGCTGCTTAATATTCATTACTCACCTGTTATATTGATATTCTGTAGTTGTGCATGATATTGCCTTATTTGTGCAGCATCAAGCATAAAAACACCTTCACCGCCCATTTCAAATTCTAACCAGGTAAATGGGATGTCCGGGAAAAGCATTTGCAGGGCTTGCGCACTATTGCCAACTTCAACCACTACAATGCCATTGTCTGCTAAATAATAAAACGCCTGTTGTAAAATAATAATTGCGAACTGCAAGCCATTGTTGGCAGCATAAAGCCCCATGTCTGGCTCTGTATGGTATTCGGCGGGCAAACCATCAATTTCAACGCGAGTAACATACGGTGGATTGCTAACAATAATATCGTATTTCTTCTGTGGCAAGTTCACAAACATATCAGACTGAATGGCCTTAACACGCTCGGTTAAATAGTGATTGCAAATATTACTGTTTGCAACCTTGAGTGCTTGTGTTGAAATATCCACGGCATCCACGTTTGCGTTTTCAAAAGCCACCGCGCAGGCAATAGCAATGCAGCCACTGCCGGTACACATATCCAGAATATTTAAAGGTGTTTTTTTATTGTTGCTTAACCAATCAGCATAATTAAACCAGGGGAAAAATTGTTCACCTATTAACTCGGCAATAGGCGAGCGTGGGATCAGTACATCTTCATTTACTTCAAATGCCAAACCAAAGAAATACGCCGTACCAGTGATATACGCAGCGGGCACTTTATTTGTAATACGCTGGTATAGTACTTCGGCTACTTTTTCGCGCTGAGAAGCTGTTAATACATGCAATAAATCATTGTCGTTGAAATCAACCGGCTTCTGCGCGCAATGCGAAACCAGATAGGCGGCTTCATCTAATGCATTGTCTGTTCCATGTCCGAAATAAAGGTCGCTGTTTTTAAATAATGCTTCCGTCCACAAAATAACGTCGCGTAAAGTCGTGTTCTGCGGCGGAATACAAAATGCATTCATTTTATCTTTAAGTTGCAACAGGCCGTGGTCGTTGGGTTTGTATCCGGCTCTTTTAGTTGAAGCTCAGGGCCTTCAAGTAAACGGATGCAGGTGGGTACGGCCGGGAAAACTGCGCCTAAACAATCTGCAATGGCTGGCGGGTTGCCCGGTAAATTAATAATAAGTGATGAGCCGCGAATAACGGCGGTTTGTCTTGATAAAATAGCCGTCGGTACAACTTTTAAAGAAACACTTCGCATTAATTCACCAAAGCCATCCATTACCTTGTCAGCAACGGCCAGTGTTGCTTCTGGAGTAATGTCGCGTTTAGCAGGGCCGGTTCCACCGGTGGTCACAATTAAGCAACAGCCTTGCGTATCGGCCAACTCAATAAGTGCGGCTTCAATTTGGTCTTGCTCATCCGGCACCAGATGCCTCACTGGTTCATACTCTGATGCCAAAGCCGCATTTAACCAGGTTTCAATCGCAGGTCCACCACGGTCGGTATATTCACCTCGACTAGCACGATCCGATACAGTAACAATACCAATTTTTATAATAGCCATATTTATCAATGAGTCTCAAAGTAGTTTCAAAACACATATCATAGCGGTTAGTGTATTAGAATTCTAATTTATATTACCTGTAATTTACTTACATTGGCTAATGGAACCCTGTTGACATTGACGCCCATCAGTCCAGATTGCATGACTTAGATCGGCACCTGTAAAAATAGCATCACCAATACTTGCCCCTCTGAAATCAGCATAACTTAAATTTGCATTTGTAAAATCAGCCCGCCGTAAATCTGATTTTTTAAAATTGGCACCTTTTAAATTAGTCTGTTTAAACACCGCAAAACTTAAATTGCTACCACTTAAATCGCTGTAATCCATTCGCGCTTTGCTAAAATTACTGGCAAACAAATTAGAATCTCGAAGGATAACTGAATATAAATTTGACTCACTAATATCCGCACGTATTGCAACCAACGCCAACTTATTACAATTACGCCAGTTCACTCCTTTTGCTGGTTGCGTGGAACAATCTGGCTCGTCCACAATATTAAGCGGCGAATAATTGAAAGACCCCCAAAGCACCGCCAGCAAAATACCGGTAAAAAGTAATAACTTTGCAATGGCCATTTTGGGGCGTTCACGAAACTGTTTATAAATGGATTCCCTATGCTGACGATATTCAACATCCTGTGTTACTTCATGCTGCCGGCGCCCATCCGTTTTTCGGCTGGGTGTTTTGGCATTATCTTCACGTCGTTCTTCACGCCGCTCGTCCGCCCAACGCCGTGCTGCTGCAAGCCGCTCCGATTGCTTGCCCGCATCCGTTTCATCCAGCACATCGGGAATAAGCGCAGGTATCGACTCAATCTTAAACCATTCATCCTTGTCATGGCTTACTTCATCATCAACACTCAGCCGCCCTACAATCAATAATTGGGATATTTGCCCAACAGGAAACGGCCCAGTCACCTTCCCCTTCTTTCGAAGGTACCAGACATGGTGATTTGGGGGTGAAGGTTTCGCCTTCACTTCCATTTTTTCTTCATTTCTTTCAGTATCGTCAGCCATTAAGCCTGTTTCTCATATTTACACCTTATTTATAGTCGGCCAATCCTATAATTTCTTGACTTTTGGACGCTAATTATCAGTAATACCCCTTAAGTCAAACAGTTTGGTGTGCAGTAATGGATATAAAAAAATCGGATTCCCCGTTGTTCAGTGGTGGCACACCGTCCATTACCAAGCAAACGAGTGCTTCCCAAAATCAGACAAATCCGCAGCTTAACAGCGGGAATTTAAAAGTAGACAGCAATGGGCAAATTAGAATTGGCCAGCAGATTGAACTACTGGTTCTCAAAATAACAACATCGGAAGCCCTTCTTCAAATTGCGGGTAGTAAGCAGCAGGTTCACACAGCCGATAAAGCCTTACTGCAAGTTGGCCAGCAGTTAAAAGCTCAGATAACGGCAACAGAACCCTTACTTCAACTGAAAATACTCTCTCAACCAGCAGCATCGCAGTCCATTATTAACGCAACCCTGCGGCAAATTATGCCCATACAGCAAACACTTACAGGCTTACTGGAGAGCATCCAGTTACTCACAAAAGCCAATGTCTTAACAGACTCCCCAGCCGCATTAACTCAGGCCGCCAGGCGCTTTTCACAATCACTGCCCCCGATGGAAGCCTTTAAAGAAGCCAATATATTGCCCGAAATACTTAAAAAATCAGGTCTTTTTACCGAGCACATGCTTGCGCACCAGCTTAAAAATGCTCACCAGCCATTGGCCTTCCCGAACAATGACCTAAAAATTGCATTGTTGCGTCTGGCCGCTCAAATAAGAAGCCTGCAAACTGAAAGTAGAACGCCCCCTCAATCAGACACAACAAGTACCACAGCAAAACAACGCACTGGTCTAGAACCTGGCAACCAGTCTGTCACGCATGGAAAACAGCAAACACAGCAAGCTGCAACAACAAAACCAACGGCCGCAAATCAAAACTCTCAGCTCATTCATAATCAGCAATTTGTGGATAAATTATTACACCAGACCGAAGGCGTACTCGCGCGTTTGCAAACATTACAGCTTCAACATGCACAGACCCATGAGCAAGACAGACCCGCATGGTCATTTGAATTACCGGTTAGAACCAATAACTCACTTGATCATATTAAAATTCACATTGAACAGGATGACGAAACTAAAAATAAAAACTACATCATCCCCTGGAAAGCTATCCTCAAGTTCAATATCGAAGAACTCGGCGCCATACAGGCGCATGTTACTTTACAGGGCAGCAAAGTTTCGGTTAACTTCTGGACCGAAAACACACAAATATCCAGACTGTTTTCAGAACATTTTAATCTGTTACACGCACAATTTGACAAAGCAGGATTGGAAACAGGCCAATTAAACTGCCGATGTGACAAAGCACCCCAACAAACCCTACGTTCACATGGCCCACTCATTGACGAAACAATATGAACAACGAATTAACACCCGCATCCATCGCCGTTGCACTACATTATGATGGTGAATCGGCGCCACAAATAACAGCAAAGGGTTCAGGTGAACTGGCAGAGCAAATCATTGCCATTGCAAAACAACATGACGTACCACTACAGGAAAATAACGAACTGGTACAACTGCTGTCACAACTGGAACTGGGGGAACAGATCCCGGAAGAACTTTATTTAGCCGTAGCAGAAATTATTGCTTTTACTTATATGTTAAAAGGTAAACGCCCAGAAGGTTTTGCGCCAAGCAAACAATAATATTTATATGAAAGAGATAAAACTAGGGGCTGTTGACCTTTCAGATGTTAGGCTGATTTTGAGAAAATTTAAGTCCTGACAAGGCATTTTTTACGTATCAATGCACTCCATTGGTAGTAAAAAATAATGCAGGCAGGGCTAAAATTAGCCAAAATCAGGCAATAGATGAAAGATCAACAGCCCCTAATGTTAACGCTTTATACTTTTATTCCGATTCTTCAAGAGTTTCAATATTGTCGTGGCCATTGCCTTTACTTATTTATTTATTTTACAGGCCTGAGTTTTATCACAAACGGTGTCTCAATAACTATGTGTTGTGCAGAGAAATCTTTGCCACTGGTTGACATCGCAAAGTTTTAGGGTAATTATTTAATACAAACCAGCTATTTTTTAGTTGTTATCTCCACAGGATGTAAAACAATCACCTGGAGTGAATGTGATGCAAACCAACCATTATTTGCCGCGTGCCTTGCCTGAACATCTGCAAGGCTTGGCAACGTTAGCGCTGGATTTGCGTTGGAGCTGGCACCATGGTGCCGATACCTTGTGGCGTCAAGTTGCCCCTAAACTATGGGAGGCAACCGCTAACCCCTGGTTGATTCTTGAAACAGTTTCTGACCAGCGCCTGGAAACGCTGGCAAGAGATGCTGCCTTTGTTGAAAAGCTTCAGCAACAACTTGATATGCGCGAGGCTCATTTCAATGAAAAATCCTGGTTTTCTGAGACAATAGGCCATTCTTTTTCTGGGCATATCGCTTATTTCAGCATGGAGTTTGGTATTTGTGAGTCTTTGCCTGTTTACTCGGGTGGTCTAGGGGTGCTGGCAGGTGATTATCTTAAGACCGCCTGCGATTTAAATGTGCCTTTAATCGGGGTTGGCCTGCTCTATCAGCAGGGCTACTTCCGTCAGGTGTTGAGCCATGAGGGTGAGCAGATCGAGTTTTACCCTTACAACGATCCAACCATGCTGCCAGTGGTGCCTTTACGTGATGACAGTGGCGAGTGGGTGCGGGTTAATCTTGAGCTGCCCGGCCGACTCTTACATTTACGCACCTGGCGCGGTCAGGTGGGTCGCCGCACCTTATTATTGCTGGACAGCAATGATCCCCTCAATGATCCCGGCGATCGTGCTATTACCAGTGAACTTTACGGTGGTGGTGAAGAGATGCGCTTGCAGCAGGAGCTGGTGCTGGGCATAGGTGGCTGGCGGTTGCTGGCGTTGTTGGGTATTGATTGTTCGGTGTGTCATCTTAACGAAGGCCATGCAGCATTTGCTATTGTTGAGCGTGCCCGGAGTTTTATGCAGCATAACAACCTTTCTTTTAACGCAGCGTTGCGGGCAACACGGGCGGGTAATCTGTTTACTACCCATACGCCAGTGGCAGCGGGTTTTGATAGCTTTAACCCCGATTTGTTTGCCCTCTATTTTCGTGAAATGGCGCTAAACTGTAAGCTGGAGCTGGATGAGTTGCTGGGGTTGGGGCGATTGAATTCAGACGATAGCAATGAACCTTTCAATATGGCATATCTGGCCTTGCGTGGTGCCGGGGCTGTTAATGGTGTTAGTCGTTTACACGGTAAAGTCAGCCGTTCTATTTTTCAGCCGTTGTTTCCCCGTTGGCCGCAGGATGAGGTGCCCGTAAGTTATGTGACCAATGGTATTCACGTGCCGAGCTGGGATTCAGCTCCTGCTGATAGATTGTGGACCAATGCTTGTGGCAAGTCGCGCTGGCGTGGCACGCTAGACTCTGTGGAGACAGATTTGCGTCAGTTGTCGGATGAAAAATTATGGCGTTTTCGTACCGAACAACGTCAGCGTTTAATTAAGTTTTTACGCCAACGGCTGGTACGCCAGCACCGTGAACGCGATGCGGCCAGGGCAAAAAAGCGCCCGTGGGGTGAAATCCTCGATCCGGATGTGTTGACACTGGGATTTGCCCGGCGTTTTGCCGAGTATAAGCGGCCTAATCTGCTGCTAAACGATCCACAACGCCTGATGCAACTGCTTACTGGGCGTAACTGGCCGGTGCAACTGGTTATTGCCGGTAAGGCTCATCCAAAGGATAAGGCGGGTAAACATATGCTGCGCCAATGGCAGGATTTTATTAACAACAACGGTATGCATGAACGGGTGGTGTTCGTTGAGGATTACGACCTGGGGGTTGCAGAGCAACTGACCCAGGGGGTCGACGTCTGGATTAACACTCCGCGTCGCCCCTGGGAGGCCAGCGGCACCAGTGGTATGAAGGTGTTAGTCAATGGTGGACTTAATTTGTCGGAACTGGATGGCTGGTGGGCCGAGGCCTACGCACCGGAACTGGGCTGGGCACTGGGTGATGGCCGTGAGCATGCTGATATTGCCGCCCTGGATGCAACAGAGGCTCAGCAACTTTACAGGCTACTGGAAGAACAGGTGATCCCTTGCTTTTACCGCCGCAATGATAAGGGCTTGCCTGTCGATTGGGTGAGCCGAATGCGTGAAAGCATGGGTGCGTTAACCGCGCAATACTCTTCAAACCGTATGTTACGAGAGTACACGGAGGATTATTACTTGCCATTGGCCGAAGCTTATCGACAACGTGCTATTAACCCCGATGTGGCTACCCGGCTGGAGGCATGGCATAGCCAGCTTAAGCAACACTGGCAATGGATTCACTTTGGTAATGTCAGTGTCGGGCAGGAAGGGGCAGACCATCACTTTGCGGTTCAAGTTTATCTCGATGACATATCAGTGGACAGTGTCAATGTGGAGTTATATGCAGCCCCGCTGGCTGGTGATGATGGGGTGCGGCAGGGTCTGACACGCGGCGAAGCACTGGCTGGTGCCGCCAACGCTTATCTTTATACTGGCCGTGTACCCGCCGATCGCCCAGCGAGTGACTACACGCCGCGCATTATTCCTTTTCACCCCCTGGCTCAGGTTCCCCTTGAGGCAGGAATGATCCTCTGGCAGCGATAAACAACAAAGTGTAAACCTTAACTCGCAGATGAGCGACTTGTAGCATGGGATCGACTTATTGACTCGTTACAGACTGAGCCAGACTATACTCTGGATAAGGGCAGGCTGTAACTTTTTTGCATACCGTAAGGAGCTAATGATGAGCGTATCTGATACTGAGACTGATACTTCGCTTCAAGGGTTGACCTCTACCGAGGCGGAACAGCGGTTGAAACAGTATGGCCTTAATGCCTTGCAGGAGAAGGAAGTATCTATACTGTGGCGTTTGCTGGGTTATTTCTGGGGGCCGATTCCATGGATGATTGAAGTGGCAGCGATTCTTTCTGCCCTGGTTCAGCATTGGGCTGATTTCGTCATCATTATGGCATTATTAATCTTTAATGCCGGGGTGGGTTTCTGGCAGGAATTTACCGCAGGCAATGCTGTTGCTGCACTGAAAAAGCAACTGGCGCTGACGGCACGGGTGTTGCGCGATGGTCAGTGGCGACAAATCAATGCACAGCAGCTGGTTCCCGGCGATATTGTACGCATTCGCCTTGGTGACGTGGTTCCGGCAGATGTTAAGCTGATTGATGACAACTATCTCAGTGTCGACCAATCGGCGCTCACAGGTGAATCATT
>QIKU01000053.1 GCA_003232015.1 Gammaproteobacteria bacterium | reverse complement strand
TTTATTTGCATATATTATTTTTACATTTTTAAATCTTTCAAAGCTGCACCACTGGCTGTTACACCGAAAAAACGAACCTTTGCCAGAAGGACGGGGTTACTGGGGTGAAATTTTCCATGAACTTTTTTTAATGGAAAAAACACACGCTAAAAACAAACTTATTCTAAAAGAAACCATTCTACGTTTTCAGGATGCAACCACGGCCTTGCCAGATGCCATGATTATCCTGAACAAACACCAGCAAATTGACTGGTCCAATAATGCTGCCGAATCATTGGTAGGGATACGTTACCCGGAAGACATGAAGCAACCCATTAGTAATTTAATACGTACCCCGGAATTTATGAAGTACCTGAATAAACAAGATTACCACCAAATACTCAACATACCCTCACCTGAACACCCGACAAAACAACTGGCTGTACAGATTATTCCCTATGTAAAAGGGCAGACACTTATTATCTGCCGGGATATAAGCCATATAGCCAAGCTCGAAGAAATGCGTAGCAGCTTTGTGGCCAATGCATCGCATGAACTGCGCTCCCCCATTACCGTTATTTCCGGTTATCTGGAAACCATGCAACATAACTTGCCCAGCGACCCGGATAAGCTACGTAAAATTATCAACACCATGTATCGCCAGTCAAAACGCATGGAACGGCTGGTAAGTGACTTGCTGTCTCTGTCGAAACTGGAAACACGCCCAACCGACCAGCATGACAATGAAATTGATATTTCTGCTCTGCTAATCGCCATTAAAGAGTCGGCTATTGTACTAAGCGATGATAAAAAGCATGATATTGAATTAAACATTAATACCAAATCCAATATCAGCGGCAACTACGAAGAGTTGTATAGTCTATTTTCTAATTTGGTCAACAATGCGGTTCGCTACACACCAGATAAAGGTCATATTTTGATTTTATGGGAAGAAATAGACAAGCAGGTGGTCTTTAGTGTTACCGACAGTGGTCATGGCATTCCCATGCAACATATTCCACACCTTACCGAACGCTTTTACCGGGTTAATGTTGACCGCTCACGGGAGTCCGGGGGAACCGGGCTGGGGCTTGCGATTGTGAAGCACATTGTCGAACGCCATGATGGCCGGTTAGAAATTACCAGTAAGGTCAATGTTGGTAGCACCTTCCGCTGCATTTTTCCAACAACACGGCTGGTTAAACATTAAGAAACATCTGACTAATTCATCCAACAGGCTTGTCATACAATTGTCACAATAACGTCATAAACTATTCACAATCTAACCGCATAATCTGCGCATAGATAATAAACTTGAGACCTTTTAAAAATAAATCAAGTCTCTCAAATCTATATTAATACTATTTTAATTTTAGGAGCGTTCTCATGAAAAAATTTTTAACCATAGCAAGCATTGGTTTACTTTCCAGCCAGATTGCATTCGCATCATCGGTACAGGCTGCCGTAAAAATTGACAGCAATATACCTGCTTATCAAAAAGCCAGTGGCATATCAGGTAATATTTCCAGTGTGGGTTCAGATACTTTAGCCAACTTAATGACATTATGGGCTGAAGAATTTAAACGCTTATACCCTAACGTAAATATTCAGATACAGGCCGCCGGATCTTCAACTGCACCAACAGCCTTAACAGAGGGTACATCTAACTTTGGCCCAATGAGTCGTAAAATGAAAGACAAAGAATTACAGTCTTTCGAAAAAAGGTTTGGCTACAAACCCATGGCTATTCCAGTTGCCATTGATGCCCTGGCCGTTTATGTCCATAAAGATAACCCCATTAAAGGTTTAACTATTCCACAAATCGATGCCATATTTTCTTCAACACGTAAATGTGGTTATAAACATAAAGTGAATAATTGGGGGGATCTGGGGTTAACGGGCGCATGGAAAAACCGGGCTTTACAAATCTTTGGTCGTAACTCCGTATCCGGCACTTATGGCTATTTTAAAAAGAAAGCCTTGTGCAAGGGTGACTACAAATCAACTGTAAACGAACAGCCTGGCTCCGCATCTGTTGTTCAATCTGTATCAACATCACTTAATGGTATTGGTTACTCCGGTATTGGCTATAAAACATCGGGTATCCGCACTGTTGCGTTAACAAAAAAACCAGGGAAACCTTTTATTACAGCATCAAATGAAAATGTAGCCAAGGGTAAATACCCTTTAAGCCGCTTCCTCTATGTTTATGTTAACAAAAAACCTAACAAGCCACTTGCACCTCTGGAACGTGAATTTATTAAAATGATTCTTTCTAAGTCAGGGCAAAAAGTGGTTATTAAAGATGGTTACATACCGTTAAGCAGCAAGGTTATCCGCAAGTACCTTAACAGGATAAAGTAAGCTTTAACCCACCTGAATAAAAAAACCCGCTTAGCGGGTTTTTTTATTCAGCTGCTTATTTTAGTAGCCAGGATGGAATAAAATGTAATCCAGGAAATATGTATAGCTCCTCCCCGGATTTCGCTATGCTACATCTATATAGCACAAAGAAAAACCATAACTTATTGATATTACTAACCTTATTTTTAATCCTGATTAAGCCTGTTTGTCATAAAACTGTCATAAAAAGTGTCTACACTTCGCATTATGCAACTTTTTAATCATCTCAATTTCTCTAAGTTATCCCGCGCCCAGATACGGACATTCAAAGATAAACTCACCGCTTTTTATATGGCGGTCGGTGGTATTGGCGTTATTATCACGATTTTACTGATCTTTTTCTACCTCGTTTATACCGTCTACCCGCTCTTTAAAAGTGCCGATATTTCAGAAGCAAACCGTTTCCCTGTCAACACCCATTACGGCCAAACCTTGCACCTCGCAGTTGAAGAACAAAACAAAATTGCGGTGCAATACACCAATGAAGGCTATGCGTTATTTTTTGATACCCGCACAGGCAAGCAGATAAAACAAATTCATCTACTGGCCAACAACAAAGCAAAAGTCACCAGCTTTAAAATATCGCAACTTGTGAATAACACGGTTGTTTTTGGTTTATCGAATGGCCAGGTACTGATAGTAAAACACCATTTCAGGATCAGTTACCCTGACGACAAAATGCATATTGAGCCAGAAATTGTTTACCCTGCTGGTAAGGAACCCATTCTCGTTGACAACAAAAAACAGCCGTTGATTGACGTTGCTTACCAGCAAGATGATGAGCAGGCCAAAATTATAGCCATCACCGACGACAACCGCATATTGATGGTTCTGCTACAAAGAGAGTCGTCCGGCTTACTCGAAGAAGAAGACGAAGAAACCTCAACCGAATTTACAAAAACCATTGTTGACTTGCCAAAAATACAGGGAGCTCAGTCTATTCTTATCGAGCCCCAACAACGTGCCGCCTACATTGCGACAAAGTCTGGTGAAATCACGGTTATTGATATTAGTGAAGAGGACAATATTAATGTTATTGAAAAAGTCCACTTACTAAAAGACAACCAAACCTTAACCAGCTTTACATTTTTAACCGGTGGCATTTCAATTCTAGTGGGTAATAATGAGGGGGAGATTGCGCAGTGGTTTCCAGTTAATGCCGATAATATCCCCCACTTAACCTTTATCCGCTCCTTTAACCAGCAACAAAGTGGCATTATTGATATTGAAACAGAACAACGCCGTAAAGGCTTTATCTCAGTTACCCGCGATGGGCAAATCGCTATTTTCAACAGTACTGCAAAACGTGAAGTGCTGAATGTTGTTATCCCTGAAATGTCCATTCAACATATCGCACTTTCACCACGCGCCGACTTTTTAATCACGGCTAACAATAAAGAAATAACAACGTGGCATATAAAGAATGAACACCCAGAAATATCCTGGGCTATTTTATGGGAACAGGTCTGGTACGAAAGCTACACTGAGCCGGGATACACATGGCAGTCATCTTCAGCCGATAATGACTTTGAGCCTAAATACAGCTTTATGCCACTGGCCTTTGGCACACTCAAAGCGGCCTTTTACGCTATGTTATTTGCTATTCCACTTGCCATTATGGGCGCTATTTATACTGCGTATTTCATGGCTCCGAAAATGCGCGCCATTGTTAAACCCAGCATCGAAATTATGGAAGCATTGCCTACTGTTATATTAGGTTTTCTTGCTGGTTTATGGCTGGCACCTTTTCTGGAAAAAAATCTGGTGGGAGTGTTTAGCCTGCTTATTGTTATGCCCATGGGCATTTTACTGTTTTCTTTTGCCTGGCATACGCTACCTAAAAAAATCCGACTACAGGTTCCCGATGGCTGGCATGCAGCTCTACTAATCCCGGTTATCTTTTTCCTCGGCTGGGTTGCTTTATCGTTAAGCCCACAACTTGAAGTCTTTTTCTTCGATGGCAACATCCAGCTCTGGTTAAAAGAATCACTGGGGATGGACTTTGATCAACGTAACGCACTGGTTGTAGGCATAGCGATGGGCGTTGCCGTTATTCCAACCATATTTTCAATTGCCGAAGATGCCATATTCAGTGTCCCCAAACATTTAACGCTTGGCTCACTGGCACTAGGCGCAACACCATGGCAAACCTTAATTCGGGTTGTTATTTTAACTGCCAGCCCAGGGATTTTTTCTGCCGTTATGATTGGAATGGGGCGTGCCGTGGGTGAAACCATGATTGTCTTAATGGCAACAGGTAACACACCTGTAATGGACTTTAGTATCTTCCAGGGTATGCGTACCTTATCGGCAAATATTGCTGTTGAAGTACCTGAAGCTGAAGTAGCTAGCACACATTACCGTATTTTATTTCTTGCCGCACTGGTGCTGTTCCTGTTTACTTTTATATTTAATACCGCTGCGGAAATTGTCCGCCATCGCTTACGTAAGAAGTACAGTTCATTATGATTAAAAAATGGTTTAAAAGTGGTGACCCATGGATATGGTTAAACGCCGCTGCCGTTAGCACCAGTATTATTATTGTGGTTGGCTTATTGCTGCTTATTGCGGTTCGAGGGTTAAGCCATTTCTGGCCGGCGCATGTTATTCAGGCAGAACTGGTTAATGATTCGCAACGTATCACATTGATTGGCGAGGTTATTGAAACGGAAGAAGTACCCATTCAGCGTTTACTGGATTCAGGCGTTAATATTAAAACAGACAAGGAGTTTGTTACCCGCACACTGCTTAAAGTGGGTAACCGCGACAAACTCGGCAGTGATTTTCGCTGGATTATCTTCCCTGAAAATACAGCCATTAACTATCCAAAAAACATTATTCAGGTTGAGCGACGTGAATGGGGTAACTTTTATGGTTACATTAAAAATATCACAAAAAACGGAAAACTTATTGCTACACAGGATGCAGCGTGGCAACAATTACAACCTCTCATTGATGAAACAAATGAATTGCACGACAAGATCCGTGACATAGAAAAAAATAAAATTGGTGACATCAACTATCAACTTGAACGATTCCGTCTTGAACGCCGAAAATTTGAACTGCAAGGTATTAGCGACAAAGAGGCATTGGCAGAAATTAGCGCATCAGAGGCTGCGCTACGTGAAGAGTACGAAGTACATAAAAAATCACTGGCTGTACTCTATAAAGAAATTACCACCTACTCGGTTAATGCCGAAATTATGGATGGGCAAAGCGTTGTTATCCCACTAGCAACGATAGTACGCGCCTACCAGCCAAATGCACTGACATTTTTACAAAAAATAAGCACTTATTTTTCAAAATTATCTGAATTTGTTTTTGATGATCCGCGCGAGGCCAATACAGAAGGCGGTATTTTCCCTGCTATTTTCGGCACGGTATTAATGGTTATCCTGATGGCGATACTGGTAACACCCTGTGGTGTTATCGCGGCTATCTATTTACGCGAATATGCCAAACAAGGGCCACTAACCCGTCTTATACGTATTGCTGTTAATAATCTGGCGGGGGTGCCTTCTATTGTTTACGGTATTTTTGGTTTAGGCTTCTTTATTTATTTTCTTGGTGGTGAAATCGACCAACTCTTTTACCCTGAGGCTCTGCCTACCCCTACCTTTGGTACCCCTGGTATTCTCTGGTCGTCACTCACACTGGCAATACTGACCGTGCCGGTCGTTATTGTTGCCACTGAAGAAGGTCTGTCACGCATACCAAAATCATTACGCGAAGGCAGCATGGCACTGGGAGCAACCAAATCCGAAACGTTATGGCGTATTATTATACCCATGGCAACCCCTGCCATGATGACAGGCATGATACTGGCCATTGCACGCGCAGCCGGTGAAGTTGCACCACTTATGCTGGTAGGCGTGGTAAAACTTGCTCCATCCTTACCCCTGGATGGTAGCGCACCCTTTTTACACCTGGATCGAAAATTTATGCACCTGGGTTTTCATATTTATGATGTAGGTTTCCAAAGCCCTAATGTTGAAGCAGCTCGGCCTTTGGTTTATGCCACTTCATTTTTACTGGTACTGGTTATTGTTATTCTAAATTTGGCTGCTATCTGGATTAGAAATAATTTACGGGAAAAATACCGTAACCTTGAGTCATAAATAATGGAATTCACACTAATTTGGATACATAATAATTGGTATTCAACACAATCTGAATTAAGATTGATTTAAGAACAACTGGAAAAATCATGCAAAACACATTAATGCAAAGTACCAGCACAAAAACCACAGAGACTGCTCGCAAGTTGTCAGATGAAAAAGAGTGCTTAAAAGTTGAAAATCTAAATTTATATTATGCTGACAAGCAGGCACTTTTTGATATTAATCTAAGTATCCCTGAAAAACGTGTCTCGGCTTTTATTGGCCCGAGTGGTTGCGGTAAATCAACCCTGCTACGCTGTTTTAACCGAATGAATGATCTGGTCGATAACTGCCACATTGAGGGTACAATTGAGATTAATGGCGAAAATATTTTTGCCAAAGGTGTTAACGTCGCTAACTTAAGACAAAAAATAGGTATGGTATTCCAGAAGCCAAACCCGTTTCCAAAATCAGTTTATGAAAATGTGGCGTATGGCCTACGTTTACAAGGTGAGCGCAACCGACGTAAAATGGATGAAGCGGTAGAAAAATCACTAAAGGGAGCCGCACTCTGGGATGAAGTCAAAGATCGGCTGCATGACAGTGCCCTGGGGTTATCCGGTGGCCAGCAACAGCGCCTGGTTATTGCCCGTGCGATTGCCATAGAACCTGAGGTATTATTGCTTGATGAACCTGCTTCTGCACTTGACCCAATATCCACGCTAAAAATTGAAGAACTTATTCATGAATTAAAACAAAATTACACCATTGTTATCGTAACGCATAATATGCAACAAGCGGCACGTGTTTCAGACTATACTGCATTCTTATACATGGGTAAGCTTATTGAATTTGATAATACAAATCAGATTTTCACTAACCCATCAACAAAACAAACAGAAGATTATATAACAGGCCGTTACGGTTAAAATAATGCCTGACACCCAATGCTGGAGATTTAAAAATGGATAAAACAAAAGCCGGACAACATATCTCGCATCAATTTAATATTGAACTCGAAGAAATTCGGAATCGTGTTCTTGAAATGGGTGGCCTTGTTGAACAACAAATAAATAATGCCATAAAATCCCTTGTCGAAGGTGATATTGATTTAGCCAATACCGTCATTCAGCGTGACATGAAAGTAAATGCAGCTGAAGTAGCCATAGATGAAGAATGCAGCCAGATATTGGCACGCCGCCAACCAGCTGCCTCAGATTTACGGCTGGTGGTTGCTGTTATTAAAACCATTACCGACCTTGAACGTATCGGTGATCAGGCCGAGCGTATTGCACGCATGGGGAAACGCCTTGCTAAACAGGAGCGCCCCAAAAACGGCTACTATGAACTTCAAAACCTGGGGGAACATGTTGCAAGAATGATGCATGATACTTTAGATGCATTTGCACGAACGGATACAGAAGCCGCACTCCGTATTGCTAAAGAAGACCTGGCTCTGGATCAGGAATACGATGGCATTATGCGCCAGTCTCTTACCTTTATGATGGAAGACCCTCGTATGATCACCCGTATGCTGGATGTAATGTGGATAGCAAGGGCAATCGAACGAATTGGTGACCATGCAAAAAATATCGGTGAATATATTATTTATTTAGTTAAAGGTAAAAATGTACGCCACACCAGTCTTGAAGATATGGAACAGGAAATACAGGATTAATATCTAACTGATTAAAATTAATCCAGATCAAACTGCACAGCAAACCCGTCTTCGGTTACTCTAACCACCGTTGCGGGTATTGCTGGCGGTTCATCACCCTGCATATTCTCAACAACTTTAATTGTTAGCTTAACACCCATTTGTAAAATCAGATTCTCATTTTCTTCTAAAAAAACACCACCATCACTCATATCACGTGTTTTCATAATAACCGGTGACTGATCTTCAACTAGCACCTCTACCGTCATTGGTAAGGGTAAACGCGAATGTTTTCGCTGATTTGTCATAAAGTCACTCTGAATGTCGATATAATAGCTACAATTATAGACAATACCGCCTTATAGTAAAAAAGAATACTGAAATAAATATGAAAATTGGCATTTTAGACGCAGACCACCTGAGCGATAGTGTTATCCGTAAATACGGCTGCTATGCAGATGCCTTTATTCGTTTACTCTCACCGCTGCAAAATGAACAGGCACTATCCTTTCACCGCTACCCTGTTTTTAATATGGAATTTCCGCACTCCATCGATGAGTGTGACATGTACATTATTACAGGTAGCCAGTACAGCACTTATGAAAACATTGCATGGATAAAAGAATTAGAAGTATTTATCCGGAAATTACATGTACATAATAAAAAACTGCTTGGGATCTGTTTTGGGCATCAGATTATAGCCCAAAGTCTGGGGGGCAAGGTTGAAAAAAACGAGAAAGGCTGGGAGATAGGCATTACCACAACGCACCTAACCAATACATGCGAATGGATGAATCCGCTAAGAGATTTTTTCTTTATCATCGTTAGCCACCAGGATCATGTTACAAAACTACCGGATAAAGTGGTTAATTTTTGTGAAACAAATCTTTGCCCCAATTCCGGGTTTTATATCGGTAAACATATACTCACTTTTCAGGGGCACCCTGAGTTCACTAAAGATTATGTAAAGCTGATTATAAAATTACAGTCAGGAAATCTCACTAAAGAACAACGCCAAACAGCAAAAATGTCATTACAACAAAGTGATGACCATCGACTTATCGCTCAATGGATTATTAATTTTAATAAATAACAAGTAGCACTGTGGAATAGTTTTCTTGCTTCATTCTTGCCAGTTAGATCCATTTCTGCTGAAATTTCTTTCCAGCTTTTTTTTCTTATTATTTTATTATGCAATACTTTCCGGAAGTTACTCGGGAATTTTTTCTGATTAATAGCATCCTGATTCAATACCACCAGCTTGTTTAAAGCCGTTATACATAGTTCATAATTTCGTGAATATTGAGAAAATGACTCAAGATCTTTATTATCAAATTTTGTCAGTTTTAATGGTTCATTTTGCAAGCAGTTAAAGCTGGATTTTATTTTCGATGAAATATCTTTTAGTATATCCTCGAACCAGAAAGAACACTGTCGATTAAAACGTGCTAGTGCTTCCTTGTAAATATCTTGTCCTTTATCAGTTAATGGTCGCAACATCACTGCCGCATGTTCACCACTGGTTTGTTCCCGTGTAAAACCAATACGCACTGCATCAAACCCTGACTTATTCCAGAAATTTAACAAGGCCTGCGTCATTCCAAAGCTTGCTCCAATTGCATCTCGCCCGGTTTGTTTTTCGCTTGTAATAACAAAATCAAGCAGCGCTGTGCCAATACCTTGTTGTTGTAGTTCAGGGTGAACAGCAATGCGCATAACCCGTGCATAGTTCAGTGTTGCAGCATGTTCAACCCCGCAGTGGTAAGTTAAAGCCTGCGCCAATAAATGCCCTGGGGGTCTACGCTCTCCACGATAGACTGATGTTGAAAGTGAATTAGAAAAGCCCCCCTCATAAATAACCAATGCAACGGCAATCACATGGTTATTATACAAAGTGACATACAATGCTATATTACCATCATCCAGAAGACTCTTTAAATCACTAGGGCGGGTTCGATAGTGCGCCAACACCAGTAAAGAAAAAACCTCTTTTAATAAAACAGGATTACCCGAAAGTTGTTCTTTGTTTAATAAACATGGCTCAAATTTATTAATATCTATCTCCCCCAGCGAACTTACATCAACCATATCAGCATCCAGGCATAACAAACTAAACATCCATTTTTCCAGTGGATCCTTCTCTGCCCAGCGTATCGGCGTTTGCATTTTCAGTTGAATCCACCGCGGGTAGTTATCTGTCAGGATTTTATTAAAGCGTAATGCAAAACCTCGCCCGGTTCCTTCATAACCATGTACCGTGGTTGCAAAAACACATTGTTGGTTATTATTTAAAAAGGAAGTGAGCAAGGGGATGGGGATCGCAGCAGCTTCATCCACCAACAACAAGTCAGCATTAATATTTTCTACCATTAACTGGTCGGGGGAATAAAATTGAATACACCCCCCACCAAGCCTTACACACCCACGTGACACATGGGCTTCAGGCAGGATACTTTCAATATGTTTAAAAATTATATCCGTCGCACGTAAACGTGGTGCCGTAATTGCTATATTTTTTATACCAGATTGCAACAGCCTTGCGGCTGCAAGACCAAGAGCCGCAGACTTACCTCGCCCCCTGTCAGAAATAAGTACCAGCGGGTTTTTCGCACCATTCATAACCTGTGCTTCTATCAACTCAACAGCATTTTGTTGGTCAACCGTTAAAAAAGGCAGATTAATATTTAGTGGGGGATTTTTAATGGATTGTTCAGGAATAAAATCAACGGTTTCGTCTTGTTCTTTTATAACGACGAGCTCATGTGATGCATTAATACTTTTTATTAGCCGCTGACCAAAGGGAGACGAATAAACCTTATTCCAGATTTCAACAGCAGGAAGAAGCAAGAAAAAGATCCCACCACCAACTACAATGCCACTTATCGCAGCGAAGCTATCAGGATCAAAGTCCTTATTCGCATCAAAGATAATAATCCTTTTTTCATTGCCTAACCAACTACGTGATTTTTTAGTGGCTATAAAAGGAAAATCATCCTGTTCCTGTTCGGCCACCCAAAGACAGTCACTTTCACAACCTTGCAATATTACATTTAAAGCACTTTTTTGCCATGCTATCTCCCCTGCCAGAATAAATACTTGCCGATGCTGTGCCATGCCTTTCTTCTGAAAGAGCCATTCTTTTATTCTGGAAAAATTAGATAACAAGGGTATCCCTTAGCGCCTCTTTAATTCAGCTTGCAACCCTGGATATTTTTTTAAGTATTTCTTTATCTTCACCAAACTTACAAATTGCATCACAATTATCTTTTAATTCTGAAAAAAGTATATAGTGAATTTCAATTTCACTGTTTTTTATAGATGGCCTTTGTAATTGTAGCAGCACTTCTTTTTCCCTGTTATCAGGGATAATAAGATATAGTGAAGGTGGGTTTTCCTTAAACGAATAATGTAAATCCGTCAGCCTGAGTATTCCAGAATAAATAGAAGTACTTTTTTCTACTTCAAAAGCACAACTAACATTACTTGTGCCTTTTTCAAACCATACAGCATCAATCAATGTTATCGTTTTATATGTGTCTTTATCTACATCCAGATCGGGGAACTTATCAAGACTAATAAATGACAGGCTTTGTCCATTATGGCATTTCGATCGATCATTGGATGCTGCAATAACATCATAACCAATAGAACCACCGATTGTCATAATATGGTACTGCATTTCTGTATGAAGATCTTCCTCCTCCATTTCAGTTGTTACTTCTTTATGTCTCTTTTTAAGTTTCTTCTCAATTTTTGCGCGTTCATCTTCAGATATGAGGTCATCACTTATTAATAATTTTTTCTCACCCACATCAAATAAAAGACCCGCGAACGCACCCAGATCATTTGACAATTCAGACTTCAGTTCATTATTTTTTTCTATTATCACTTCCCTCATTCTGAGATATTCAGACCATGATCCCAATTTTACTTTATCTTTAAACAGAGTATTAAAGCCATTTACAATTGCTGTGTTACAGGGAGGGATAATGGTAGGATGCAGAAAGTATAAAATACTTGCAACTGCCGGGCCGAGCCCTTTGATTTTTCTTTGATCGAGTAAAATTATTTCTTTGAGTATTTGTTCCTCTTTTGTAGCATTAATGCATTTTTCCAGAAACTGGCCAAATGCTATTTTATTTTCTTCATTTTCATATATATCAGGTATTCGTAATTTAGGCTTCCAGTAAAACGGGTGTGAAGCACCTTTAAAAACCTGTTTTTGCTCTGTAATACAGTTAAGTACGAATTCCAGAGACGAACCTTTAAAGTCATTACCAAAGTCTCCATTCTTTATATCCTGTATTACGTCAAACACACCTCGTCGAATAGAACGAAATGCTTTTAATCTGTCATCATTATTTACAAACCAGCTATTAAAAACCGTTTCTTTGTCATCTTTATAATTCTTTATTATTGATTTCAAATTCTGACTCATAATATCAATCTCACTGGTTCATTTTCAAATAACACCCATACTATACTAAAATGGTAAAATGCAGTGTAATTAAATATTAGCCGATAAAGCCCTGTTAATCATATTATCTACATTTTTATTGGCATTAATAAAAATTAATTCTATTTCGGGATGTTGCCTTTTATAAACTCGGAAAATCTGATCTGCAAAAGCCTGCCCAATTAACTCAACATCTTTAAAATCAAAAATAATATGTTTAAATCTATCCAGACCAGTTAATAATCGCTTGGCTTGAGAACGGGAAACTAATTTTTCATCACCATACTGCGCTAATTTCACCGGCACAACAGTTTGCGTGAAACCATAATCATCTTCATCTGAAGCAAAAGCATCAAAAATATCTTTTATCTTTTGCGTGGCATTGTTTTTAATTTCCATTAATACAGCAGTGCCATTGACACATTTAATATTCTCTAGAATCCAGTCTAAAGAACTTTCACTGTCATGAGAGAAATGAATATTGCCAGACGTGATGACAAACCTGTCGAAAGCTCGAGAACTAAAGAAAACACCTTCCCCTGAATGATTTTCAGGATCCGTTGTGAATTTCCCTTTTGCAAGTTCCAGTACCGCATGCCGCTCATCCGTTAAATCCAAAGCCTTTTGTATCTTCTTAAAAATACCCTCACCATGATCTATAATCGTAACTTTAAAGTCCACTGCCGTTTTATCAAGAAAAACGTCAACCGTTTTTGAGCTTGAATGGTCAATAACATTATTAAGCATTTCAGTAAAACCGTAATCCCAAATATCTTTAACATTATCAGGTAGCTCACCTAACAAAGGCGCTATATCTTTAAACCACACATCGCCTTCGCTTAATTTATCATTAACACTGTATTGCCTGTGTAGCAGATTCTGTGAAGTAAGCTCATAAGTTTTATTGCGCGTTACCCCTTTTGACTGAAGAAATCCTCCATCGACTAAACGCTTAAGATGGCGATTAACAGCTTGTCGGCTGATGCTAAAATGGTTTGCCGTATTAGCCGCTATATTTGAAGGGTGAAGAGCTACATTATTTAAAATGTATTCTGATACTTCTTGCGTTTTTTTATGTAATTTAGCCATTTACTATAGTTTATTGTCAATAAAAAATGACTCTATTGTCAACTAAATAATGTTAATTTGTCAACAAAAGAGTCCAATATTGTCAATTTTTACATCTCTATCCAAGCGGATAATCCATAACCTATTGAATTTACTTGGTTTAAATCAAGGGAGACGTGGAATTGAATATTAAATAAAAAAGGCTCAGATACAATCTGAGCCTTTTTAGATATGGTGGCTACACCTAGATTCGAACTAGGGACCCCAACATTATGAGTCCTAGGATAAGCCTTTATCTTACTCTTTGATTCTTATATAAATTCACCTAACCACCTGTAAACCCTTATAAATGAGGCGTTTATAGACTATAATGTATCTTAACGAAAATTAACCTATATCAATACACTGGGTTGCCCATGGGTTGCCCTGAGAATATGATGAAAATAAACTTCACTAAAGCATCTATTAAAGCCCTTAAACCCACAGAGAAGCGTTATCAGGTATGGGATACTAAAACAGCAGGGCTTTGTATACGTATTAGTCCAACGGGTGTTAAAACCTACCAAGTTATAAAAAAGCTACACGGAAGAATGACTCGTATCACTATTGGTAAAGAAACTGACCTAACTGTTGAACAAGCACGAAATAAAGCATCTGACAAAATAACAGATATTGTTTACAAAGAAATACACCCTAACAAAGAAGAACGTATCCTTAGAGCGAAGAGTTTAACGCTTGGCGAGGTATATACTGACTATAAAGCAGCATCAAATCTTCGAGCTGGAACTCTCGCAAATTACAAATTAGCAATAGATCGCGATCTTAAAGACTGGAAGGATTCTCCTTTGCAGAAGATAACTGGCCTAATGGTTCAAAAACGGCATAAAGCTTTAAGTAAAGAATCTGACACGGTTGCAAATAAGACCATGCGTGTATTAAGAGCTTTATTCAATTATGCCCGTGATGAATACGAAGATTCGAACGGTAGAAGCTTATTTCCTGATAATCCAACTCGCAAGCTAAAACGACAATGGAATACAGAGAAACGTAAAAGAGGCCATATTTCACAGCACCAATTAAAAGATTGGTTCGATGCTGTGATTGACCTTCCAAATACAATGAAAAGAGGTGATCCCGATCTAGCAAGGGATTATCTAATATTTATAGCCTTAACAGGTTTACGAAGACGTGAAGCAAGCTCATTGCAATGGGATGATATAGATTTAAACGCCAAGAGTTTTATAGTACGAGATACAAAAAATCACGATGACCTATGGATGCCTCTCCCTGATTATTTAGTCGATTTATTAAAAGAACGAAAAGCAACACTTGAAGAAAGTAAGAAAGAAAAACAAGAGTTAGCTCCTCCCTTCCAGATTGAAGATCCCAGAAAATTTGTAGAAATAGTTAGAACTGAATCAAGTGTCTATTTCACTATTCACTATTTACGAAGAACATTTATAACTATAGCTGAATCACTAGATATAGGTGTTTTCACTATCAAAGCTTTAGTCAATCACCGAAGTGGGACAAATGATGTCACTGAAGGTTATATTCAGATAAACACTGAGCGTTTACGTGAGCCAATGGATAAGATCACAAATTTCATTCTATCAACAGAAGTGGACCCCGAAAATGAGACAGTAGCATAAGTGATAATCCTGATGTATTTTAACGTACGACAGGAGAAAGACAATGAGACGAAA
>QIKU01000171.1 GCA_003232015.1 Gammaproteobacteria bacterium | reverse complement strand
CTGAAAATAACGCTAAAAAATAACCGCTAACGATAACAGCCATAATAATACTTGCAGTATTTTTATATTTATCGAGGCTGACACTCAAATCATGCCCCATCCCCTGTGGGCGCACATACGGAATGCGCATAAGCAAGGCGACGGCAACCGTGCGGGATAACAGGGGTGGCAATAAAACAAGCCAGGGGTTAATCAGTATCAATTCGTAAACAAAGGCAAGCTTTAACAAAAGAGTAAAGACAATGGCGATTACACCGAATGGGCCACAGGCTGGATCTTTCATTATACGCAGTGTTTTGTCTTTATCGCCCAACCCCCCAACCCAGGCATCGGCCATATCGGCGACACCGTCAAGATGCAAGCCGCCACTAAGAACAACCCACAAAAAAGCCGTTAAAACGGCAATATAAAAAGTATGGTTGGCAGCAAAGGTATTAAAAATAAATATAGATGCAACTAACAGCAAACCTAGAATTAAGCCAACGAGTGGATAATACTTTAATGAGCGAGATTGGTTGTCTGGAGTATAAATATCATGCTGCGATTCAAACTGCTTTAGCAAAAATGAAACCGGTAGCCGTGTTAGAAATTGCACTGCAATCAGAAAAGGTATAAATAAATTTCGCATTTAGAATGCATACCCGTGATCAATGTATATTTGTGGCTTAAGCTGATAGCTTTCATCAAACACTTCAATACGTACTTTGCTCGCAAAGTTTAGTTTTAGTGTTAAAATATTTTCCATTGGGATTTTTAATAATTCTTTTAATAGCACCATCATTACCCCAGCATGAGAAACAACTAAAATGGTCTTTGATTGCGTTGTAGTCAGGTAATCTGCTTTTAGTTTACCCCATGCCGATAATACGCGGGATTCAAAATCTGTAAAGCACTCAGCGCCCGGCGGTGTATTTTTTACCGGATCATCCCAGAAATCATAAAGTGCTTTTTTATCTAGTGCCTCAACCTGAGCCGGCAATAAACCTTCCCATGTCCCTAAATGTATTTCCTGCAAGTCTTTATGTATATGGCATGGAATATCAGACTGAGATTGAATCTTTTCTGTAAATTCAGAGCAACGTTTAAGTGGCGAGCTAACAATTTCATCGTATGACAAACCTTCAACTGCGGCCTGCATTTGTTGCCAGCCTTTTTTAGTTAAGGCATCATCGGTACTGCCACGAAATCTTTTACCACCAACAGGTTCACCGTGCCGTAAAAAAATAAAACTTGTTTTATTTAACTCGCCCATTGCTGATAAAAAATTATGCCTTATCGCTAACACCGGCTTGCTCAAAGGTGGCCATATTATTATGTAAAGCGAGTGCATTTTTTATTAAACAGACCACGCTAGCCGCCGCACTGCCCTCGCCTAAACGCATCCCTATATTTAATAGCGGTGTTGCATTTAATGCCTGTAATACAATACGATGGCCGGGCTCGGCAGATTGATGGGAATAGATAAACCACTGTTCCACCCCAGCTGATAAACGTGTTGCAAACAAAGCGGCAACCGAACTAATAAAGCCGTCAATAACACAGGGCAAGCCCATTTGTGCTGCTCGAATATACGCCCCCACCAGCGCTACAATTTCAAAGCCACCTAAATTTTCCAGTATTTTAAGGGGCCCGGTATTCGCCTGTTTATGATAAGCCAATGCTTTTTCGATGACTTCTATTTTATGTTGAATCCCTTTGTTATCCAGCCCGGTGCCCGGCCCAACAATATCCGCGACCGGTTGTTGTAATAAGGCACTTGCTAATGCAGACGATGTGGTTGTGTTACCAATACCCATTTCACCGCCAATAAAAATATCGGCTTTGCTCTGCTTTGCTTTTTCCGCAATTTCTTTACCTACCAGCAAGGCTTGCAGGCATTGCACTTCGGTCATGGCCACTTGAGTACAGAAATTATTGGTTGCGGATGCAACACGCATGGATAAAACACCGGGCAAATCTTCCAGTTTATTAACCGTTCCTACATCCACTACATCCAGTGTTGCATTCAGTTGTTTGGCTAATACACTGATGGCCGCCCCACCGCGTGAAAAGTTGCGCACCATCTCGGCCGTTACCGCCTGTGGAAAGGCCGAAACATTTTCATCCATCACACCTTGGTCGGCTGCAAACACGGCAATGTATGTAGCGTCCAGTTTCGGGGTGTTCGTGGATTGCATGGCGGCAAATTGAATAGCAATGTTTTCAAGTAGCCCTAATGAGCCGGCGGGTTTAGTTAAAACAGATTGATGTTGTGTAGCTTGTTCCTGGATCTCGGCATTCAAACCCGCCGCGGGTGTAGTAAACCATGTCATCGCTTTGTTTCACTTTTAATTGAGTGTGGCAGACCCGCTACCATCAAGGTTACACGTTGTGCTTTTGCGGCGATGGCTTGATGCAAGCGCCCCACCGCATCACAATAAATTCGGTTTAAATGCCCAAGCGGTATAATACCCATACCCACTTCGTTACTCACAATATAAACATCGGCATTAACTGTATCCAGGCAATTTATAAATGCGGTAAATTCTGTGGCATCTTCTATTTTTTCTTTATATTCCAGTAGCAAATTAGACACCCACAAGGTTAAGCAATCTATCAAAATACTTTTATTGCTATTGCCGGGGTGGGTTAAGACGGCAGAAAGCGCCAGAGGCTCTTCTATCACTTCAATTTCATTCGGGCGCTGTTGCTTATGTAAGTTAATCCGTTGACGCATTTCATTATCGTCAGCTGTTGCGGTTGCGATTAAAAGAACCGGTTTGTCATTATCAATGGCACATTGTTGTGCATAGCCACTTTTTCCGGAACGCGCACCACCCAGTATAAGTTCGATCATGAATTAAGTTCAGACATCTTAATTTAGTAGATCCAGCCAACAATCGTCATTAATGCAATCACCGTAATAACAATAATCAAAGACCATTTCACCAGTGCAAGCACTTGCTCAATATCGTTTATATATTCTGAGATGTCAGTGTCACTTTCATTAGTCGGCTCAACCTCCATTTTTAATGCATGCAAGCCACTGGTTACAATAAGCTCATCATTATTTTTATTAAAAAAGTCGGATGCACAAGTCCAGCACAACAGGGTATCGGTAAGGCTACCCGCTAAAGCAAACGTAATGACACATAACCGGGCAGGCACCCAGCCTAAAATCATATAAAGGCGTTGAATGGCCGATTTAAGTTCTAAATCAGATTCGTCCTCAACTTCCGCCTGCAGTGTCGCCTCGTCACCAAAATAACCACCTGCAAATCGTTCCAGTAGTAACGTGGTTAATCGATAAAGCAATGCACCTACCGGCCCTAAAATAATAAACCAGAACAGTACCGCCAATATCCGGTTGCTAAACGCAAGTAAAATACCACGCTTCATTATTTCTGCAATCGTCGCAGGCGAACCAGCAATTTCCGGTTTATAGCAATGCCCGGCAAAAAAAGTATTGACGTTAAGTAAGGCACCCTCGGTGTCCCCCGAGGACAAAGATGCCAGATACTTTTCAACCTGGGTTGTGAGATCTTTGGGGCCAATACTATATATAAGAATAGCAATGCCAAAGATAAAACTGAAAAAACTGCCCATACCGGAAAAAAGGCTGTCGACAAGCGCAATTACAATCACAACGGGTGCAAGTAAAATTAACAGGCGCACAGGGCCGTTAGCCGATGCCCCCATTGGAACCAACGCCGTGGTTTTTTGCTGTATCCAGTCACAATAACTTGCAAACCAGTCAAACTGGCGATAGCGGTCAACATCCCGGTAATACTGCTCAACCGCCACAGCGATTAAAATTGTAATAAATTCCATAACTTAAGCGTTTATCCCTGAAATTAGAATGGGCTATTTTAGAACCTTTGTAGAATTAAACTTATTGTAACTTATGCCAATTTAGCTTTAAAGCGTTGCCAGTCAAAAGACGCACCCGGATCGGTTTTTCTGCCCGGCGCAATGTCACAATGTCCGACAATATTTTGTGTCAAAATGGCCGGGTAGGCCTTTTGCAAGCATACACATAGCTGTTGCACGATATCATACTGAATATCCGTATAAGCAATATCATCGGTGCCTTCCAGCTCAATACCAATTGAAAAGTCGTTGCAACAGTTTCTATTATTAAACACCGATTCACCCGCATGCCATGCCCGCATGTTAAAGGGAACAAACTGTTTCACTGTACCATTTCGTTCTATTAACAAGTGAGAGGAAACCCTTAAATTTTTTATTTCTTCAAAGTAAGGATGAATTTCCGGATCCAATTTATTGGTGAAAAGTTTGTCAATATACTGCCCGCCAAACTCAGCCGGTGGCAAACTAATACCGTGTATAACAATTAAACTAAGCTCATCAACAGGCCGTGAATCACAGTTGGGTGATTCCAGTTGCAGTGCTTCGTTTAAGCGGCTCGATTTTTTATTAACAGTAAACATACGCAACGATTATAGTTCAGCAAACCTTTAAATAATGGCTGGCTAACGGAATTAAGTTTTGAGTATAAAGTAATTATTAATAGAGTCTATCATCTATTTTCGGAAACGATTAAACTCTATAATCTAATTTCCCCGTCCGCTTGCTGCGGGCACAAACCGTTGGGGTTTCTCGATTAAAAATAACAGGAACATTCGTCAGCATGCCTTTTTTAGATGATTTAACCCAAACGCTGGGGATTATTGCGGGCTATTTCTGGGGCATTCCCTCTATTATTTTATTGGTCGGCACGGGGCTGTACCTCACCATCAAACTCCGCTTTATTCAATTTCGGGGTTTTAAGCATGCCACCCAGCTTATCAGTGGCAAGTTTGATAAAAAAAGTGATCCCGGCGAAGTCACTCACTTTCAGGCACTCAGCACCGCGCTTTCAGCCACCATTGGTACCGGTAATATTGCTGGCGTTGCGACCGCGATTACTCTCGGCGGCCCCGGTGCTGTTTTCTGGATGTGGATAACCGCGCTGGTCGGCATGGCAACCAAATATGCCTCCTGTTCTTTAGCGGTAAAATTTCGGCATATTCACAAAGATGGCAGTGTTTCGGGCGGCCCCATGTATACCTTATTAAATGGCCTGAACATGCCAAAGCTTGCCGCCATGTTTGCCGTGTTCACGCTGATTGCTTCTTTTGGTATTGGCAATATGGTGCAGGCTAATTCTGTTGTTGACGGCCTGGCACGTGCCTTACCCACTGTTCCGCAAAATAAAACCGTCATTGGTCTGATAATGGCAATACTGGTGGGGCTGGTTATTATTGGTGGTATCAAACGCATTGCAAAAGTTGCAGCCATTGTTGTTCCCTTTATGGCCGTTGCTTACTGCGCTGTTGCACTTATTATTCTTGCGGCAAACTACGAACAAATTCCCGCTGCTTTTGGCACTATCATTAACCTTGCAATTAATCCCATGGCGGCCGGTGGTGCAGCCGTGGGGGCTGCAATGCAATACGGTGTAGCGCGCGGTGTTTTTTCGAATGAAGCAGGGCTGGGTTCGGCTCCCATTGCGCATGCAAGTGCGCGCACCAATGAACCAGCTCGCGAAGGCATGGTTGCGATGCTGGGGCCGTTTATTGATACGATTATTATTTGTTCGATGACCGCACTGGTGATTGTTATTACTGGCAACTGGGGCGATGCTCGCCCGGAAAATGTAACCGGCGCTAACTTAACTGTGCTCTCTTTTGGTCAGGCCTTTTCATTCGTCGGTAGCTGGGGACAAGTATTTGGTCAAAGTGTGGTTGGCTTTGGCCTGGCCTTTTTTGCTTATTCAACCATGATAGCCTGGTCTTACTACGGTGATCGCAGTGCAGAATTTTTATTTGGTAAAAAGGCCATCATGCCTTACCGAATTGTATTTATTCTACTGATTGTTGTGGGGGCAAGCGTGCCACTGGAACTGGTATGGAACTTTGCCGACATTGCCAATATGCTAATGGCCGTACCTAATTTAATCAGCTTAATTTTACTTGCCGGATTAGTGAAAAAATTAACCGATGATTACTATCAGCGCTACCCCAATAATTAAACAGGCAAAGTTAAACCGGAATTTTTATATATGTTACGCAACGAACTTATCAACAATGAACAACTAGCCACCCAGGTTCGGTTGGCTTTAAATGAAGATATACAATCGGGTGATGTAACCGCCTCCCTTATTCCTGCCGACAAGGAAGTGACTGCTGACTTGTTTTGCAACGAAACTGCCGTTTTATGTGGCAAAGACTGGCTTACCGAAACATTCAAACAACTTGATCCAGAAATAAAAATTCACTGGCAGGCAAACGATGCCGAAGAAATAAAACCGGATCAGATTGTCTGCACCATTAACGGCCTGGCACGTTCAATTCTAACGGGTGAACGCACCGCAATTAATTTTTTACAAACACTCTCGGGTACAGCAACACGAACCAAACACTATGTTGATGCCATTAAAGATAGCAATGCCAATATTCTCGACACCAGAAAAACCATTCCCGGTTTGCGCCTTGCTCAAAAGTATGCCGTTAGCTGTGGTGGTGGCATTAATCACCGCATCGGCTTATACGATATGGTATTAATAAAAGAAAATCATATCGAGGCAGCCGGTTCTATTGAAGCTGCGCTTAATACAGCGTTACAAAAAGATTTACCCGTTGAAATCGAAGTGGAAACGTTAAAAGAATTAAAGCAAGCACTTGAAGCCGGTGCGCAACGGATATTACTCGACAATATGAACAATGACACACTGACGTTGGCCGTTACAATAAATCAGCAATTCAGTGAAGACAGTCAAACCGATGCTACAATATTAGAAGCATCGGGCAATGTGTCACTTCAAAGTATAAAAGAAATAGCCGCAACGGGTGTGGATTATATTTCGGTTGGTGGGCTCACCAAACATTTAACCGCCGTGGATTTTTCTTTGCGGTTTAGGGGATAAAATAAAATACAATCTGGGAAGCAGCCATCAACCTTCCCGGATTTCGCTTTGCTGCATCCGGGCTACGTGCTATTTTTTTCGTCTTTATAAAAATCTAGGCTAAATCCGGCGAACTCGCCGTAAACACACTAAACTCACTTTTATTGAGCCACATGTCACCCAGGCGTAATCTTATTTCATCGCCATTAGCCCGAACCAGATGACAAGGGAAACCTGAGACCAGTTCAATTTCTGAAGGGATAATTACTTTCCATTTATTATCAAAATCTTTATGCAGAATAACTTTAACGTCTTCAAACAGTTCTTTTTTATCTGCTTTAATCGTGGCATGTTCGACAAAATTAGTTAAACGTACAACTGCAACTTCAATTAATTTTTCATTCTGATGCCCTAACCGGCAAACATAACCAATAATCGGTAATGCTGCTTCTTTTTTTTCTTCTATATGCCGGGAACGTCTTTTTTTCTTTGGGCTTACATCATTTTCAGACTCCACGACGATGGCAACAAGTTGCCCAACCTGAATGGGTTGCGTAAAATTGGTAGACTCGGTTGTAAGTAACAGGCCACCTGAACTGAAGTTTTCTGTTTTCCATGCTGATGATTGTGAATTTGAAAAGTCGGATGCAAGTGACGAAGAAGATCCTGCCAGTGCGTCTTCAAATTTTCGCGATGTTGGTTGCTTCTTTTGATTAGAGTTGGCATAAAAATAGTCACGCAGCAGACGTTGTACATTATTAAAACCAAAATAAACGCGAATATGTTCCTGTTCAAAAACAGCATGGCGCTTTTCTTTGCGCTCACGTTTTTGTAATGCTAATAACATCAGTTCAATAAATGGCTGCTGATCAGCATCATTCAGTTCAGCCAGTGGCTTGCTCAGCTTGCTCGCATCATCGCTATCAAGGAAACGTATTTTTGCAAGTTCCTCATGGTCATGCATTAAACGTTTGAATAACTCAACATAGTTAATTCTAATGGCCGGCACGGGCATTTTTTCATAACGTTGAAACAAAGGCGGCATTGAATTGCCAATAAAAGTGATCAGCCAGCCCGGCTTTAAAGGCTGGTGATCATCCGCTTCTATTTTTATATCATGCGAGTATGTTTCTAAATAGGCCGTCGACATATTAAACAGCCTGAGTGGCCAGGCGGTTAAATCCAGAATACCGTTAAACTGTATCGACAAATATAATTTCTGCACGGAACTACTGCGAGCATGTGCCGTATCGCCGTGAACCGAGCGCACGTAAGCCCCGATATTGCCCAGTAATGGGTGTTGCTCAGTTACATCATTATGCAGCACCAGTGAGAAAAATATCTGATTGCAATCCTGCCATTCGCTATGCGGTAATTTTTGATAACGCCAGGCTCGAAAGCGTTGGCCAATACGAATCAACTCCAGAACTCGGAAACCACAGGTATAAAGACGCTGTCGGTTTTTTTTATACTGGCCGGGCTTAATCGAAAAATCCTGTTTAAAAACATGCTTGTAACACATAGTGAGTTGCTCAATCACGTCGATACAGGCACTCAATTCAGCGCCGCGCTCTTTTGACTCCGGCAAACTGCTGTTGCTTTTTGCCAGCTCCCGAACGTATAAAATAAAAACCGGATAAAGCTGGCCTAAAAGCTTGTCGGCTAATTCGAGGCGGACTTCTGATTTTAGAATAAGGCTGTTATGTGAAATAAGGATTTGCGCAGCTTCCTGCAACATCCGCACAGGATTGCGGCGCATCTCGGCAATACGCGCAACATATTCATCTACGCTGGGGCGGTTTTTATCAGCCGGTTTATAAGGACTGGGCAAGTTGGCAAATTCGGCAAAAATAACATTTTTGTGCTTACCTGCCAGAACTGCATCTTTTGATTTTTTTGCCCCAAATAGCTTCATCATATCTTTACTGAAAATTTATTCTAATTAAGAATACGGCTATTTTATCGATTTTATTCAAAATATCAATGATTTACGATCAGAATCTGATGTAACCCATGAATTTAGAGCCGTAACAGTATAAAGTAAGTATAGACTAACTTACCTTGAGGACTAAAACCGTGTTGGAAGGTATAAAAGCTAAATTTACGCTAATTTATCATCCGCTACATGGTATTTGGGGTCTTCCATTAAATTCACTTCGACCAAATCACCGGCTTTTTCAAGTAATAAGGTGCATTCGGGGCTTAAATGGCGTAAATGCAGGGTTTTGCCAGCTCTTATGTACTTTTCTGCCAGGTTATCAATGGCTTCTATTGCCGAATGATCGGCTACTCGTGAGTTCTGAAACTCAATAATCACTTCCTGTGGGTCGTTTTCCGGGTCAAATAATTCTAAAAATCGCTTTACCGAACCAAAAAATAAGGGGCCATTGAGTTCATAAACGCGAATACCGTACTTATTGTCGTACCCTTTAACATTAATGTGTTTGGCGTGTTCCCAGGCAAAAACCAGTGCCGCTACAATAACCCCAACGATAACGGCAATGGCTAAATCGGTCATCACCGTGACTGCTGACACTAAAATCAGCATAAACGCATCTGAACGGGGAATTTTGGAGATAATCCGCAGGCTCGACCATTCAAAAGTGCCCATCACCACCATAAACATCACGCCCACTAAAGCCGCCATTGGGATGGCTTCAATTAAGCTGGATGCAAACAGAATAAAAATAAGTAAAAAACAGTGCCGCCGCAATACCGGATAACCGCTGACGACCACCCGAATTCACATTAATCATGCTCTGGCCAATCATCGCGCAACCGCCCATGCCACCGAAAAAACCGGTTACCGTATTGGCAATACCCTGCCCCACGCATTCGCGGTTACCACGGCCACGGGTGTTGGTAACATCATCAATCAGGCTTAAGGTTAGCAAGGACTCAATCAGGCCAATGGCCGCCAGAATAATCGCGTAGGGGAAAATAATCTGCAAGGTTTCCCAGTTAAACGGTACCGCAGGAATATTAAATTGTGGGAAGCCGCCTTCGATTGACGCTAAATCACCCACTGTTTTTGTGTCCAGAGCAAAGCCAATACTCACCGCAGAAACAAATAAAATCGCAGCGAGTGACGCCGGGAAAGCACCGGTTAGCTTGGGCAAAAAGTAAATAATCCCCATGGTAACGGCAATTAAACCAACGAAAATTACCATTGTTGAGCCACTCATCAATTCACTCACACCCTCAGGCGAAGTAATATAAAAGCTTTGTAATTGCGCCAGAAAGATAACGATTGCCAGGCCATTTACAAACCCCAACATCACCGGATAAGGCACCATCCGAATGTATTTACCCAGCCGAAAAATACCGGCTGTGATCTGCAAAAACCCGGTTAATACCACTGCAGCAAACAAATATTGCACACCGTGGCCGGCCACCAGTGCAACCATTACCACCGCCATAGCACCGGTGGCCCCAGAAATCATCCCCGGGCGACCGCCAAAAATAGCCGCCAGCAAGCCCACCATAAATGCGGCGTACAACCCAACCAGTGGGTCGACACCGGCAACAAAAGCAAAGGCAACAGCTTCTGGCACCAGCGCAAGCGCCACGGTTAAACCCGATAAAATTTCATTTTGATAACAGGCGCGATTAGCACAACCTAGCTGAAACATATGTGATCCTCGGAAATAGTAACGAAATCAGGTAAAGACCCGACAGGGCAAGTAATGGGAGGCGCGAATTCTACTAAAAATAAGGGTTAAACGCGAATATGCCCTGTATTTATTATTAATACCAGGAGTTACTTTTTATTAACTCGGATAATAATATCAACCCGTTCCTGATGGGTACCGGGTGGTAACTCAGGTAACTGGTCAAGCGGCACGGCTGACACAGGAATATCTTCTAACTTACCACTGTCGATATGGTAAAAATGATAGTGGGGATGGGTATTTGAATCATAAAAAATTTTGGTTGGGTCAACAATTACTTCATTTATCAGGCCTTTGCGAGCAAGTAGACCCAACGTGTTGTACACCGTGGCTTTAGAAACCATTACCGAGCCTTTATTCACAAGCTCCAGCACCTGATCAGCGGATAAATGCTGGGGTTTAGCAAACAAAATCGCCGCAATATCCAGCCGCTGTTGCGTCGGCGTAATATCACAATCCGTCAGGCATTCGGTCATTTGGGTTATTGTGTGTTTATTCATGCGTTTTAGTATAGAGCAATGACTTGGTTTGAGTCCAGTTCTAGCCCGGCTCCTTAATTATATTCAGTGAATTTAATAAACATTGTGTGCAGATTGAATGATTGCTAAGCCGTTGTCAGTAACAATCGTCACATTAGTAGCTCTGTGTTGTTAAATTTTTTTTACTCAATCTTGCTAATCTTGTTATTTCTCTATTAAAATCAATTGAATAGTGTGTTTTTCATTTGCTGGCCACACTTTAACAGGAACAAGGAGTGATATGGAACCAGCAGAGTGGGAAAAATTACAGGTTTTATTCGAAGCCGCACTCGCGTTGCCAGCAGAACAACGTGATGCCTACCTGCAACAACACAATACCAGTGAGGCCTTGTTACAGGAAGTGCACTCTCTACTGAAAGCCGATAAAAGCTGTGAAAGTCTATGGCAAAATCCACATACCAAGCAAACAACATCTGGCTTTTGGCTTTAATTCTTTTGACAAAAATGAATTAACAGCCGGGCAGCTTATTGGCCCTTACCAAATCGAAACAAAAATTGGTGCCGGCGGAATGGGAGTGATTTATCGTGCCAAAGATACCCGGCTGGAACGCCAGGTTGCGCTTAAGTTTTTATTAGGCTCGATACAAAAAGATGACGTGGCAAAACAACGTTTTTTGGTTGAAGCCCGTTCTGCATCGCAACTGGATCACCGTAATATTTGTACAATTTACGATATAGGCAAAACGGATGATAATCTTATTTATATCACACTGCCATTTTATGAAGGCGAAACACTGGCAAATAAAATATTACAAGGTGCACTGGATATAAATGAGGCACTTGATATTGCTATCCAGATCAGTGATGGCCTTGTCAGTGCGCATGCGCTTGATATTGTGCACCGTGATATTAAACCTGCCAATATTATGTTGACCAAAGATGGCCTGGTTAAAATTCTTGATTTTGGTATCGCCAAAATGGCCAACATAAATTTGACCGAGCCGGGAATGAACGTTGGTACCGTTGCCTATATGGCACCAGAACAATTTAAAGGTGAAGACATCGATGCGCGTGTTGATGTCTGGGCACTGGGAGTAACCCTTGTTGAGATGCTAACCGGCAAACGCGCTTTTGCAAATAAAAACCTGCAACAGGATATTAAACAGATTATTGACGGTCAACATAATCCACTGGATAGCTTGCCCGAGCATATCGTTCCTGAAGTGCGCACCGTATTGTCGAAAACCCTGCAAAAAAAACCGGCTAAACGGTATGCAAATATGGCAGCACTGCTTGGTGATTTAAAACAGGTGCTTACAAACTTGCAGGACAAAGCGAATAAAAAACATCCCCAAAATTTAAACCCGGATAAAGAACGATACACAGATTACCAATGGGACGCAGAGTTTCTTATTGCGGTAACAGAAATACTACTACCGTGGCTCGGCCCAATTACGCCTAAACTAGTTCGGCGCTATGCGCGTGTCTCGGGCACATTGGACAGTTTTCTCGACAAGCTGACTAACACCCTCGATGACTCATCACGCCAGCCATTTATAGAACAATTTAAAATCACCGCTGCACATAACCCAAAACCATTGGCACCTGATAACAACTAAAGCTTACAAAATATGTAGCCCGTTTTTTAATCTGCTGCACCTTGCTAAGCACTCGTCCGGTTTTCTTTTAACTGCTGGTACAGCCAGGCTTTTGCAAAACGTAAGTCGCGATCCACCGTCGCTACCGATATACTCAATGCTTCGGCAATTTCGTCATAAGTTAAACCACCATAAAAGCTCAACTCAATAATTTGCGCTTTACGTGAGTCGATTTTGTCAAGTTGCTCCAGGGTTTCCTCAACCTCCAGAATATCAGGTTCATTTTGTGCACCACTACCAAGCCGTGTTTCATGCAAGGTAATCGCAATGGCATCCCCTCCGCGCTTGTCTGCTCGATTAGCGCGCGCATGATCAACCAGGATCTGTCGCATAGCACGTGCAGAAATCGCCATAAAATGCGCCCGGTTCTGTAAGGTAATATCTACGTCCACTAATTTCATAAAAGCTTCATTCACCAGCGCTGTTGCCTGCAAGGTGTGCCCTGCATTTTCATCGTACATATACTTATCCGCTAACTGTCGCAGGCTGCTATAAACCAGAGGCATTAATTTATTTAACGCCGCTTTACTCCCGCTATAAGTTAATAACAACAGGCTTTAAGTTAGAGCGATCCGAGAAGCATCAATACGTGTTCGCTTTTAGCTGAAGTTTATATCCAGAATCTTTCTCTACAAGCACACCCTGTGGTCACTTCAACCAAACCAACGACACCATCCCATTTTATAAAATTCAGTAGGTGGTTATTTTGTAATATAAACATTGTGTGTCTTATGGCACAGAAAATCACTGTATTACCTGCTTAAATCTTGCTCACCTACTGTTTTACTACAGTAAGTGACAGCATTGGTTCCAGGTTATGGATGTTTGCCAATTACATTAAGGATTTAAATATTAATAACTAAGGATATTTTTATAATGAAAAGAAGAGAATTTTTAAAATTTGGTACAGCGGGGGTAGCAAGTTCAATGTTGGGCAGCCTGGGGTTATTAACCTGGGTACCACGTGCACATGCAATTACAATCAATAAAACATATTACATTACCGACGGCTTTGTTGCTCAGGTTGATGGCCAGGATGTTTACTTTCGCGGTTTTAGCAACAGTTCCGGCACATTGAATGTACCGGCTGAACCTGTTATTGCACAACAAGGCGATACGCTTAACATCACTATCATCAACACACTGGGCACAACGCATAGTTTTGTTATCGATGGTGTTGTGGATAGCGGTAATATTGCAGGTGGTGCAAGCAAAACGCTTAGCTTTACCGTTAACAATGCCGGCTCCTATTTATTTTATGACAAACTCAATGCACCGTATAACCGACTATCGGGTTTACACGGTGGCTTTGCTGTAATGCCATCGGGCAGCAGTAATGAACTGTATGATGGCAGCGCTACTTTTGTTCAACAATATTTCTGGGTAACCAATGATGTTGACCCTGTATGGCACGATGCAATTCAGGTGGGTAACACACCAACAACAACCTTTACACCACGCTATTTCACCATTAATGGTCGCAACATGCGTGTGCCCGGGCACCCGGAATACACCAACGTTGACCGGGATGCCGGTTACGCCACCGATACACGGCTGGTTGGCTCAGTGGGTGACCGAACGTTAATACGTATTCAGAATGTGGGCCTGTGCCGACACTCTGTTCACTTCCATGCCAACCATGTTGAATGGTTAGCGGTCAATGGAACACCGCGTTCGCAAGTCTGGAAAAAAGACACCTTGAACCTGCCCAACAACAAAGGCAGTCTGGATGTTATTTATCCCTTTGAATCGCCACCAGATGCATGGCCACCCGTGAGTACCGGGCATTTCCCGATGCATTTCCATGACGAAATGACACAAACAGCCGCCGGTGGTTTCTATCAGTTTGGCCTAGCAACAACCATTGAATTCAAATAAGGAAATTAACATGTTTAAATTAAAAGAATTAGTACAAATGAGAAACCGCGGTGGTAGCACAACAAGCTCTGGCGGCGGTATGGGTGGCGGTGGTGGTGGTATGGGTGGCGCATGCTACACCTACCCCGATGCACCAGCCACCATTGGCAGAGTGACCCCTGATGTTTCCTTTAACCGCGGCATTTATATGAATGGCTCGATGCAAATGGATGACGGTAACAGCGTGCGTGTTTGGGGCTTTACCGATGGCGGTGGTGGTATGGGCGGCATGGGTGGGCAATTCCCCTCCCCCGCTATTCGCGTTACCGAAGGGCAAATCGTGCATACCAACTTAACGGTCAATGGCATGATGTGGCTACACACCATTCACCATCACGGTATTGAGCCCAGTACCGAAAACGACGGTGTGGGGCATTACTCTTTTGATGTCGATGGTACTTACACCTACCAGTGGAAAGCCGCACATGCGGGTACTTATTTTTATCACTGCCATACCAATACGGTTTTGCATGCAGAAATGGGCATGTACGGTGCGTTAATCATCGACCCACCTGAAGGTGCGGGCACACTCTTTTCCGGTGGGCCGAGCTACGATGTTGAAGCCATCTGGGCCTGTGATGAATTTGATTCGTCATGGCATAACTTGAACTGGGATGCCGGTACCTGTGGTGCCGATGTGGGTCTTAATACACTTAACCCAGACTATTTTATTATTACCGGTGTGGATGGTGCACAGTCTGCAAAAACCAATCCAGCCGTTGCCGTTACCATGTCACAACAACAAACCTTGCTGGTGCGTTACATTAATGCGGGGTATCTGGCACAACGAATAGATTGTGGTGGTCTGGATGTTGAAATACAGATGTCAGACGG
>QIKU01000257.1 GCA_003232015.1 Gammaproteobacteria bacterium | reverse complement strand
TTCATCACACATCCTGATAAGCTATTAGCTAAACAGCTTACCGAGAAAGATACAAGCCCGGATGGAATAAAATGCAATCCGGGAAGCAGCCCTCAACCTTCCTGGATTTCGCTTTGCTGCATCCGGGTTACGTACTCACCCACGTTGCTTGTCAGTGGTGTGCATACCTCGTTGACGATATAGTTGATTGGTCATTTCGCGCAGGCGGGGACACTGAGGCGAGTAAGGTATTAAACTATATTTATCCATTTCCCAAAAATAAAGGAAGTAATGAGAAGAGGCGAGGCCAGAACACCATTGTTTGTAATGTTGAACGTGTTCTGTCTCCCTCTATTATAGGCTACAGCTTATCTGCTTCGTCACTCAGGTAAGCGGCAACACCATCGGGTGTTGCGGTCATGCCTTTATCACCCTGATTCCAGCCAGCAGGGCAAACTTCACCGTGCTCTTCGGTGAACTGGAGTGCATCAACCATGCGAATCATTTCGTCCACGTTTCGACCGAGCGGCAGGTCGTTAACCACTTGGTGACGTACCATGCCGTTTGTATCGATAAGGAATGAACCGCGGAATGCGACGGCACCGTCTGGTGTTTCAACGTCATAGGCTTTACAGATTGCATGTGTCATATCGGCAACCAGTGTATAGCCAAGCTGGCCGATACCGCCATCTTTAATATCGGTGTTACGCCATGCGTTATGGGTAAAGTGGCTATCAATAGAAACGCCAATAACTTCGACATTGCGTTTTTTGAATTCATCCAGGCGGTGATCAAATGCGATTAATTCAGACGGACAGACAAAGGTAAAATCCAGTGGATAGAAAAACACAACGGCATATTTGTCTTTGATAGTGTCTTTAAAGTTATAGCTATCGACAATTTCACCATTGCCGAGAACGGCAGGTGCCGTAAAATCAGGCGCTTCGCGGCCTACGAGTACACTCATGATATATTCCTTAATTATTGTTGATGAAAATACCTGGTTAAAGGTTGCTGATCCTATCGGGATAGCCTGGATATCTCAAGGGCTAGTGACTAAGATGGATGATTTAGATTTATTTGCCCCCTTTTTCGTGTGGACATATAAAAACATTAGTAAATATAAGTTAATGGTGTTTAACACAATATATTTGCCGGTTTTTGATATATGCTTATAAAATACTACAAGTAACAGCCAATAAATAATATGCAAACAAAAGTCTGCCTAATGCTGGGTAATGAACTTGCCAGTTACCATTTTGGTGAAGACCATCCTTTTGGTCCAAAACGATACTGGGCTTTTGAGCAAGAGTTTAAGCTTAGAAACCGGCATGATAATATAAATTTATGTTTGCCTCAAACTGCTACCGAGGCGCAGCTTAAATTATTCCACACTCAAGATTATATTGATAAGGTTAAAAAACTGTCGGTAAGCGGTGCTGGTTTTCTGGATTGCGGGGATACACCCGCACGCATCGGCATTTATGAAGCTGCTTGTACGGTGGTCGGCACTACGCTGAGTGCCATTGATAAGATCATGCAAGGTGATTGTCAACATGCTTTTAGTCCTATCGCCGGATTACATCATGCAACCCGTGACTCTGCTGCCGGCTTTTGTGTTTTTAATGACTGCGGTATTGCCATTGAGTATCTGCGCCAGCAATACGGCATACAACGTATTGCCTATGTCGACATCGACGCTCATCATGGCGATGGGGTTTTCTACTCTTTTGAATCAGATGCCAACCTTTGTTTTGTCGACTTTCATCAAGACGGTAATACCCTCTATCCCGGCACAGGTTTCAGTAACGAAACAGGTAAAGGTGCGGCAGCAGGCACTAAGCTTAATATTCCTTTACCTCCTGACACTAATGATGATGTTGCAATAAAATTATGGGTGAGCGCCGAAAAATTTATTGATGAAGCAAGACCTGAATTTATATTATTACAGTGTGGTGCCGACAGTTTATCCGGTGATCCTATTACCCAATTAAACCTGAGCTCAAAATTTCATGCCTTTGTCACATCTCGTTTATCCTTGTTGGCTAAAAAACACTGCAAGGGTAAATTGCTCGCCATGGGTGGTGGTGGCTATAATCTTGATAATATTAAAACCGCCTGGAATGATGTGCTCGAAGGGCTTCAATAAAAGAAACTAACCGGGTTAGATCTTACATTTAAAGGCTATAACCTTATGTGAATTGTAAGCTCTGATTCTGAGGGGGTGGGATTTTCTAAGGGGGACCCTTTTAATCAGGATAACATGGCGATTTGTATAATATTCTTATAAAAAATACGCGATTAGCCAGTATTTGTGCTATGAATATATACATGTACTTTACATATTATAAAGAGGCTTTGATGCGTATGTTTATCCGTAATATTAAACCCATTTTTTTCATTAGTCTGGTGATTACATTAAGTTCTTTTGTTAACTCTAATGTGATGGCTGACAAGCATAGTTTAATTGATATTTCTGAATTCCACAAAATTCTTGACGCCATTAACCAGTCTAATATTCCGGAAGATGTTAAAAATCAACTGTTTCGGGATATGAGGACAACACTGATAGAAAATGTACGGCAGGCTAATATCCCTGAATCTACGAAGCAAACCATTATCAGGGAGCTGGAAAGCTCCTCAAGATAAAGGCAAACTCAGGTTGTAAGTACGCACCTTGTAAGACTCAACCTCCAACCTTATTTAAGGTATGATAAATAGATTAAAATAATACAAAGTCTTTTTCGTATAGGTGTAGCATGAAATTAAAAATACCACCGCCATTGGTTGGTTTGTTTTTAGGGCTTTTGATGTGGAGCCTTGCGAAACAGACAAGTTTTGGCTCAATAGAGTTTGGGCTATCTGGAAGTTTGTCTCTTGTTATATTATTTGTTGGTCTTGCAATTGATGTTGCTGCGGTTATTCCATTTTTTATGGCTAAAACCACGATTAATCCGATGAAACCTAACAGAGCCTCGCGATTAGTTAACACGGGGATTTATAAATACAGCCGTAATCCAATGTATCTTGGAACATTAGTGTTGTTAATAGCACTAATGATATGGTTGGGTAATGCTATTAATGTTATTTTCTTGGGCGTTTTTGTTTGGTATATAACAATGTTTCAGATCAAGCCTGAAGAAAAAGTACTTGAAGAATTATTTGGTGAGAAGTACTTGTCCTATAAAACGGAAGTAAGACGATGGATCTGATAACAGGTTTAAGTTTAGGCTGTCATGCGAACAGTATTTAATGGCAATAGCGAAATGGCGATATTGAAAATTTATAAGCTAATATTGTTATTGTTTTATACGGGTTTCCTATTGCTGTCTTTCCCGTTATTGGCAGTGAGCTCTACGTTTTTTGTTAATAATGAAGGCATGGATCTGAAAGTTGAACAGGTGGTCAAAGGTTTGGGAGTACCATGGGGGTTAGCCTTTATATCATCTAATATATTGCTGGTAACAGAGCGTAAAGGTTTGATCAGTTTATTATATTTAGATAAAGGTACTAAAGTCACTCTTAAAAATACGCCGCGGGTCATGGTGAATGGTCAGGGGGGAATGCTGGATGTGGCATTATCACCTGATTATAAAAAAACGGGTTGGATATATTTTACCTATGTAAAGGAAGTAGATGGTGAAGGTGCGACTGTTTTGTCTCGCAGTAAAATCAGCAAGGATAAACTTGTTCAATGGCAAGACTTACTGATATCGAATTCTACAACGGACACAGGTTATCATTTTGGTAGTCGCATTGCTTTTGATGGAGAAAACCATATTTTTTTCAGTATTGGTGACCGTGGTGAGCGGCCTACTGGTCAGGACTTAACAAATCATGCCGGAACCATTATTCGTTTGAATCTGGATGGCAGCATTCCAGACGACAATCCCTTCGTTAAAATTAAAGACGCATTACCTGAGATATGGAGCTATGGGCACCGAAACCCACAGGGGTTGTCCTATGACTTTGCAAATAAGCGGCTCTGGTCAATCGAACATGGCCCTCGAGGCGGCGATGAAATAAACCTGATTTTAAAAGGCGCAAATTATGGTTGGCCTGTTATTTCATATGGGAAAGAATATTGGGGCCCTGTTGCTGTTGGTGAAGGAACGCAACGAAAGGGTATGCAAGATCCCGTTAAAGTGTATACGCCGTCAATTGCACCGGGCAGTTTAATGATTTATACCAGTGATGTTATATCTAAATGGAAAGGAAATTTATTGTCCGGTGCGCTCAAGTTACGTCACCTTAACCGTGTTGTTATAAATAAAGCTGGTAAGGCTATTAAAGAAGAACGGTTATTTGAAGCAATGAATGAGCGGATACGTGCCTTGACACAAGGCCCGGAAGGCTGGATATATTTTTCAACGGATAGCGGTAAAATCTACCGGGTTCGTCCTGCAATTTAAGCTACAATGATGACTTGTTAGTCTGGAGTCTGGAGTATGGGAGTGGGTTACAGGTGAAAAAAATGCTGCTTTAGTGCCAGCAATAAAAATAATAAGGGAGAAGAGTGATATGAAAATCAAGCGTTCAATGTTTGCAATTTTATTTCTGGTGATAACAGGCATATGCCAGGCGACAATATTGGGTGATGAGCCTGCTAGAAATACCGGTATGCCAAAGTATTCTGGTTCTTTACAATTGGGTAGTATTGTAAATAATACAGGTGACATATCTGGATATTCTGGAAGACGTATTAATATTAATACGGGAGAACATCGTTTTACGGACCGGATTCTTTCAGAAAATCCCCAGCGTTCAATAAAAATAACGCGAACTATTTTTATGGGAATAAAGGAAATTCGTTGGAGTGAAAAAGGTGATAAGCCCTGTTCAATGCTTGTTAGAACCCGAGCTCTGGATTTGACCATTGATAAGACAGGTTATGAATCAGTTAGTCTTTGTGGAAGTAACAGCAGTGAAAAAAAAGTTGAATTTAGAAATCGTCGGTATTTCCTTCGAGGTATTGCTGCCTGTACGACAAATAAAAAGAGTAGCAGTAAGAACCGTTTAAAAGGAATACGTATTTATCCTGCAAGAGTGGCAGCGAGCGGCACAGTAACCAATATAAATACTTTTGAAGAAGAACGTCGCCACCATTGTGACACATGGTTCCCGCCGGTTTTTTGCAGCGATGGGGAGATCGCATCGGGTGTTAATATTTATTATGAAGATGATGTGTTTAGGGGGCTGGGGCTGAGGTGTCGCAGTGTTGAAAGGTTAGATTCAGTTTTAAGATGATGGTTAAAGAATAAACAGAGAGTGCTGCTAAATATATGTTGTTCATACCTGGCAGTACTCTCCGTTGTCCTTAAAGAAAAGTGATTCAACTTATTTTATATTCTGCTGTTAAATAATCAAGTACCTCACTCTGTCTGCCTTTAAAAACAACCCGTTGTTGTTTTTTAGCCAGTTGGTAGTCATACATCGGGTCATAGTAATCAACAAGTAATACTTTAATCCATTGTTTGTGAGATTCAGTATCTCCGGCTATTTGTTGTTGAATTGCATCAGCTAATAGTGCTTTAAGCTCCTTGTGGCGCAGGTCGCCTAGCCTGCGTTGAATCCTGTCAATAGAATTCTTCAATTTCTCAGCCCAATGCTGGAAGCCTTGTTCTTCACCATAGAATGACTGATGTTCGGCGAGATCCTCGATGATGTATTCCTGAAAGGTAATATTAATACGTTCATCAATGCTTGCTTCCAGTAGAATAATAGGTGATTGCTGCATCTTTTTTATGAGGCATTCTGGCGTTCGCCGTGAGCCTATATTGCTTCCCTCATCTTCCAGTACAATTTGCGTATGCCCTTGATTAAGATATTTAAGCAGTTTGATAGACAAGGTATTTTCAATGTCAATTTGTGTTGGTTGTGGTGTGACATGTTTGCCAAATACTGAACCACGGTGATGGTATAGCCCTTCAAGGTCAACCTTTTGTTTTATTTCTTTTAATAAAAGTGTTTTACCTATTCCTGTGCGCCCACTTAGTATGATTGGTTTGATGCGTTGTGTTGATGTTTCAAGTTCATCAATTAAAAAACGCCGCATGGCTTTGTAACCACCCTTTATTCGGGGGTAAATAATACCTGTTTGTTCATAAATCCACTGCTGAGATATTTTTGAGCGCATACCACCACGAAAGCAATAGAGTATGCCGTGCGGGTGTTGTTTAAAAAAATCTGCCCAACGATCTATGCGTTCTGATTTTACTTCGCCCTGCACAAGTTGATGGCCGAGTTTAATGGCTTCATCCTGACCAAGATTTTTATAGCGTGTACCAATGTCAGTGCGTTCCTGATCATTCATTAAAGGGATATTTTGAGTGAAAGGAAAGGCGCCCTGGCTAAATTCAACTGGCGCACGTACATCGAGTAAGGGCACACTATTTAAAAACAATGAACGGTAATTATCTACTTGCGGGAGTTCGATTACCTTTGTTAGCGTCATATCGATTATATTATTTTTATTAATGTGGAAGTTGTATCGGTTGTTTCTATTAGCTCACCTAATGGTTTTAAATCAAGGTTAAATGTTTGAGAAAACTTTATAAAATCCCCCGTGTGATTTTTTTCAATGGCCACTAACAGGCCGCCAGATGTTTGCGGGTCACAAAGTATTTTTCTCTGCATGTCTGTCATTTCACTTAAATTATGCCCGTAACTATCAAAATTACGTTGTGCGCCACCAGGTGAGCAGCCCAATGCAATATAGTTTTCAACTTCAGCTAATTTAGGTACGGCGCTATAGTCAATGACAGCATGTAAGCCACTGCCTTCACAAATTTCGGTCAGATGCCCCATTAACCCAAATCCTGTGACATCCGTCATCGCCGTCACATAAGGTAGTTTGGCGAATTCAGTGCCCGGTTTATTTAATTGCAGCATCGTTTCAATGGCAATGCGGGCATGTTCATTTTTAAGACATTTATTTTTTTCGGCGGTGGTTAATATGCCAATACCTAATGGCTTGGTAAGGAATAAGTCACAACCAGCGGTTGCCTGACTGTTCCGTTTAATATGTGTATTTTCGACATGGCCTGTGACCGCCAGACCAAAAATAGGCTCGGGTGCATCGATCGAGTGTCCACCGGCTAAGGCAATGCCCGCCAGCTTGCAGGTATGGCGCCCACCTTCTATTACCTGTGCGGCAATGTCGGGGTTGAGTTTTTTTATGGGCCAGCCAAATATCGCAATGGCCATTAAGGGTGAGCCGCCCATTGCATATATGTCACTGATCGCATTGGTGGCCGCGATTTGGCCAAATTCAAACGGGTCGTCCACTATTGGCATAAAAAAGTCGGTGGTGCTGATAACGGAGGTTCCATTGCCTAAGTCATATACAGCAGCATCGTCTCTGGTTTCATTGCCCACCAGTAAGCGCGGGTCATGAAAGGGTGCAGAAGATGTTTTAAGCATCTCTTCCAACACACTGGGAGAAATTTTGCAGCCGCAACCGGCACCATGGCTGTATTCAGTAAGCTTTATTTTAGGCATGTTTTTAGCTGTCGTATTAAAAAGAACCATTATACGCTTAGTTGTTATAGATTAAAGGATCTGGCTGGTTTCATTTTAGTCATTTGGCATAGAGTCTCCAACATAGTAAGTATGGAAAGGCTTTTAATCCACAAGACTTATATTTTCAGTTTGTAACACAATCCGAAGTATTTAACTTAGGTAAACTGGAGGATATATTAATGAAAGTAAAAGTGAAAAACATGCAAGAAAAAAGGATTTCTTATTTAACATCAGAAGTTGAGCATAATACTTTTGTGTGGTTGGAGTATAATAGGGTAGAACATGGATTTTCCCAATATTATATTTTTTGTTATTAGTTTAAGATTGAAGGTGGACAATTTTTTTTAGTATATTAGAATAAAAGTTAAAGTAGTATCTTTTTAGCCAGCTATATGTGTACAGAAAGAATTAAATTATGATGGCATATGCAGGATTACTGAACTTCCTCTATTATACGTTGTTTCTCTCTGCTGTGTTGCTGCCGGTTAGTGCGGTTGCAGAGTCAATAGTTCTTGTTTCAAGCGCCACTAAAAATATTCAATCAGATAGCCTGGATGCTGACCTGTGTACGGAGACAGAGGGGGAGGCGGCCAGTTTTGAAGAACCCTTTTTTTCCTTTCTGGATGCTCCCCAAACAGTGATTTCATCAGGCGTAGAAATATTTGCAAAGAGCCTGGATAAATTTTTTTCTGCAGACAAAGTCTTTTATGATACTAGCGGAACCTATTTAAGATTAAGAGCGGATGCGGTTAGAGATGAAAATGGAAATATTCGTTATGCCGGTAATGTTCGTCTTAAATTGCGCTTACCGAATACGAAAAAGAAATTAAAACTTACGTTTGAAAGCGATGCAGACAAACGACAGGATGATGTTTCAGTACAAACACAAAATACCCCGTCTACCGCACTAAAAGAAAAAGATTATTTTGCGGGGATTCAGGCTTCATTTGGAAAAAAGGAAGGCTGGCAGTTTAAACCCTCAGTTGGACTGCGTTTGAGTTCCGGTGTTGAGCTTTACACCAAATTGAGGCTGAAAAGAAGATATGAGTTAGATAAATGGAGTATCCATTGGAATGAAACGCCTTTTTGGTTTAATTCAACCGGCATGGGGCTGGATTCGTATTTAGAATTTAATAGAAAAATATCCAGGGATACTCTATTTCGAGCGGCTACATTTGCACGCTGGACAGATAAAAAGGATTATTTTGAGTTAGGCCAGTCATTTTTAATGTTTCATACTTTAAGTAAACGAAGGGTAATATCTTACTATGTGAGTGTTAATGATGTAAGTAAATCGAATGTATTCGAAAAATATTATTTAATTGGTTCAACATACCGGCAAAATATCCATAAAGATTATTTATTTGTTGAGCTTATACCACAAATAAAATATCAGGAAATAAATGATTTTCGAGCCGAATACTCATTAACATTACGCTTAGAGATTATTTTTAAAAAATAAAATAGATAATATCTCATCCTGTGAAAATGCAGTTGAGACTCAGTTAATTCAATCTTGACTCATTGTTTCTCATGGCCATTTGGTGCTGTGATTTTATTCGCATACTTCAGCTCGGTTTCTGAGTCAGCCTGTTCTAATAAACCACTAGTGCTGTATCCATCGATAAAACGCTTTCTTGAAAAATGGGCAATGTGATCAAAGTCATAATTCCCAGGACACCCCGGATTACGGTTGACCATAACTTGTTGTTCAATAAGTTACTTTCTTTTGCATTAATTTACTTTGGCAGTAAACACTGTGCTGGTAATTATTCTTTGTGAGTATAATGGCAGTTATCACTACGTCATTAGCTAAATTCTTCCAGTTGATTTTATTTTTGTAGGCTGTACCTTCATGTTTGAAGTAGTGGTGGATGTTTGCGACTTTACTGTCACCATAAGTTTGGATAAATATTTTTTTTGTATTATTGATGGCTCTTTTGCATTGAGCTCGGCTGGCTTTTTTTACCGCCATACTCACTTTAAGGTCAATCGTGCCACGACGTGCATTGTAGATAGCACCTATTGTTGCCCCATTCAGGCCATGGAATTGCGTGTTGGCTAACATCGAATTAAGTTTTAATAGACCAAGATCCATCATGGTCACCGGTTCTTTGGCTATTATGCTTGCTGTTGTCTTCTTGCCCGCAATTAATGGGGTGGGTAGCAGTGATATAGCAATAATAAGGTAGAGTGAAATTTTCAATACAGGATTACCTTTTTTTATTGTCAGCATAACCCCGGCCATTAGGTGCAACACCACCGGCAAGTTCTCCAAATTGCGGAGCTTGATAAAGTGCTTCTGGCGTTAGACCTGTTAAATTAAAGCTCTCTATAAATGATTCATGTATAAAGAAAAGGTTGGCGCCTGATAATTCACTATAAACCAAATGATAACCTTTTTGTAAGCCAAGTTCATACAAGGCTAGCAAACTGGCTCCTTCCTGTGCTGTTCCGCTTAATTCCCAGGCTTGTTGTTCAGCCACAATATATTTTTCAGTTGGCAGTATCGATGCATTACATTCCAACAGAACAATGGCGGGTTGGTAATCGGTTAGCGCCTCCCACAGATAATAATCAGGGCCATCTACATCAATAGATAACACATCAAAATCTTTGGGTACGTTCGCGTCAGCAAATAACTGATTAATATTATCTGTTGTTATAAAGGCCTGTACGGTTTTAACTTGCTTGTTACCGACATACAATTTTTCCAGACGCGCAAAGAATCGAGGGTCAGGTTCTATTAATAGCGCGCGCCAGTCATGATCGCAGATTAGGTGCCTGCTATTACTCATGTGGTCGCCATCATAGGCACCAAACTCCACTATAAACCGATGGCGAGGAGGAATCTTTTCCAGTAAGGCCTGGATGACACCGTCTTCTCCATGTTGTGAATAAATGCTTTTTTCTGTTGCTTCAAGTTCCTGTAGCAAGGGAGCTTGATGATTGCTCCAGCGCTTTGCGTGCCAGGTGAAACCGCCATGGGCTCCTTTGATAAAATAATCAGGGTGACTGGGGTTGTTGGGTAGAATATGAAACATTCCCTGTTCGATTTTTATCGAGCAGTCAGTGGAGCTAAAGTAGGCTTGCCAAATAGGAAGGTCGCTGCGATCAACTTCTAGCTTCTGGCCATTACGCGTTTGCAGTACTATTTTTTTACCGACGATACCGCTGGATGCCAGTAAAGCCTTAAATGGTGTCACGAAATCTTGTTTTAGTTTGTTAAATTTCTGCAAACTGAATAGATCTTTGAGTCGTCCCGGGCGCATGCGTTATCCTGCTTGTTGCTATATTGTTCTATCTAAATTCCCCGCCTGATTGCGGCGGGCACAAAACCGTTGGGGTTTCCAAAGGGTTATGCTTTACTTGTTCCAAGCTTGACATCATACTTTAAACGGTAATAGCAACATATATAAATTTTGCATAAAATGGTTTATTTGCATACCATGTTTTGATTGTCGCAGTATATTTTTGAAGTGGCCAGGAAATCTAATTTAGTCAGGTTAAGTATAAATGAAAAAATATTATGGGTATGCGATAGCGGGTAGTGAATTAGAGGATATTCAAAAAGTTTGCGTACTATGCTGGGGGCGGCTAGGGGATGTTTTGTTGCGTGTGCCCGTTATTGAGGCACTAAAACAACGCTTTCCTCAAGCAGCTATTACTGCTGTAGTTGATTCTGTTGGAAAAAAGGCTTTAGAAAATCATCCTGATATTGCGGAGGTGGTTGTTTTTCCCCGAACCAAGAAACCATTGGTGCGCTATATTGTATCTACTATAAAAAAATCAACTTATTTGCGTGCTCAAAAATTTGATTTATGTGTTAATTTGTATTCAGGTGGTTCTAGTCCGTTGATTACTCGATTAACGGGAGCGCGGATCCGTTTGGGTTTTAACCATACTAATGCCTTGCGCAAGGCGAATAACCTGTTAGTAAAAACTCCAGGGTTTTGTGGCCAATGGACAAAGGCACTGGGCACTAAACTGGAACCGCTTGGTGTAACAGCTAAGCAGATCCGTTGTGGTAGTTCATTTTATTGTTCAGCGAAGGCTGATGCTTACGCAGAACAAACACTCCCTGATATGGATGCCGGCTATGTGGCAATGAATCTTGCTGCCGGTGATGTCGCAAAGTGCTGGCCAGTCGAGAATTTTGTCCATTTGGCTGACAGAATTCATGCGGACTATGGGATAAATATTGTGGTGTTTACCAATCCGGGTATGGAACAATTTTCCGATGAATTTAGACGTTTGGATACTGAAAAAATACACACGGTTTTGCCGAAGATATCTCTGGATGCGGATGCAGCGGTACTCAAACGCTGCCGCGCCGTTGTGACAGGTGATACATCCGTTATGCATTTAGCCTTCGGTGTTAAATGTCCGAGCCTGATACTTTTTACTTATACACGTCCTGAACATGTTGTTCCCGATGATTGCCTTTATATTTCCTGTTTTATTGAAGACACGGATAATATAAATGAGTGTGGTAAACCAGCTGGAAGTATCGAATTGTCAGTCGATTTTGTGTATAAAAAGTTTACTGAACTTCTGTCTACGAATAAACCATCTTGAGCTTGCATTGTTAAGTGACCTAAATCGAAATATAAAAATTAATACTCTATTTCAAAAGGCATAATGCTTATTACAATTCAAATTCAAGAGATTTCTTATTGTGCATTTCTTTCATTTTTATTTTTGATGGTTCATTTGTTTTATTTTTATTCTGTGTTGCTTTTTCGTTTTGTACGATTGCAGGATAATTTATTAAATACAATTCCAGTAAATTAACAATCCCTGGATACTGGCTATTATTTTTTGAGTAGCTGGATAGTTTTGCGTTAAACAGGAGCGGGCAGGGTGGTTTCTGGCTGTGTGGCTTAAATTGTGTGTTGCAGGATTTAGGGCTATTAAACCATGAAATTACAATACGGTTTTGTTCTCCGCTAATGTCTTTATTTATTTTGGATATGGCTTTAGCTTGCCCATATTTTTTCATAAGGATAGCCTTGGCACGAGTGAGTGTTGGAGGCATTCTTTCCATATTATCTTTAAATATAAATAACTGAGTTCGATGGATAGACAGTAGCTGGTTGGCGTGAGGTGGCTTTGCAAAATCAAGAGTATACTTGTCAATCTTGGTGTCATTTTTTCGTATGGCCGTTATTTTTTCGACATAAGGTATTGAATTACTACCTTCAGAAAACCGCACAATATCGCTTATCGTAAAGTCATTCTTAATGTTATTAATAACACTTTTGGGTGTCATGCCTAGCTTAATTTTTGCTATATCGATATCATTTACAAATGTATCTTTTATATTTGAATAATAGGGGGACATACTGGCAGCGGAAGCCGGACGTTTTCTGTAATATGAAAATTTACCTTTCCCAACATTGTTGACCAATGTTCCCAGTGCAAGTATTTTCTTTTCTTTGTAGTATGTTGCGCGATGGGCTTCTGATTGTAATGACGCAGAAACATTGTAATGTATGGCTTTACGCTTAATTACAATAAGATCAGCACTTAGCTCCCACACACCACTGTACTTAAATACAGGTTTGCCACCTTTTGTGGAAACAAGGCCATAGTTCCCGCTGCAGTTGCTGCAATTCTGATTATTTTCTCCAGGGTATCTTACTTTGGGGCTGGTTTTATCTTTGAATAATAGTATATGGGTTTCACTTGTTTTAACTGCTGCATCCGGGTTGGCATATCGTCCTGTAGTATCTCCCAGCCATTCCCATTCACCTATAATATCGGTAACAGAAAGTGCGTATGCCTGAAAGCTCATTGAAAAAGTAATTAATAAAATTATACTGCGGATCATTTTAAAAACGTCCTTTGATTTTTATTGAAAGGCTTTTAAGTAATAATGTCCTCCTTTTTTGAATGTTCGTCAATATATTTAATGCTGCTTTTTAAAAATATGCAGTACATAACAGCGGTGGGCACTATTTAGTTTTTGAAGTGATGTTTTGCTGTAAATTTCCTGAGTTATTCAGTAAGTTATTAGGTGGTTGTTATTCGTTATCATCCTCCACTTTTTCATTGCGTAGCTCGCGCTGTTTGGCACGTCTCACATTGCGTTTTGAAAGGTTTTCTATGAATGCTTTTAGCTCGTTTTCTGCCCAGTCTTTTGCTTCGGTTTCAGTTGCAAATCCTGTTTTTCGTTTGGAAACGGTGGTTTTCCTGGAGGTTACCTGCCTGATAATTTCAGCTTTCCAGTTTTTTCTGTTTTTTGCTACTCGGTAGTCGTATTTTTTGTCATTGCTCATATTTTTGTTCTTCAGAGGTTGTTTTGCTATGTGAATTCAGGAGTATAATAGCATATGAATGCATCGCTTATGTGAAGGGCTTTAATATATCGAAATCAGTGTTAGAGTAGCTATTAATCAATAATATATCATCAACGGGGTACACACCCTGATGACGAGCAAAGGGTTTTGTACCCGCCACAAGCGGCTGGGGATATTAGATTATAGTTGGCTATTTTTTTGATAAAAAACATAAGGAGTTCCGATGTCTTATACACCTGATAACATTGCAGAGCTGGAAGTGCTGATGCTTTATGATCTTTCTACAACTCAGGAAGGGATAAAGATTCATAAAACAGCCGAACCTTCTAAAATATCTGCTGCGCAGCGTCTGTTTGAAAAAGGGTTTATCACTCAGGTTGATGGTGGTTACCTGACCAGCCTGGGGCGAAAGGCTGCCGAGCATACTCAGTTTCTTTATACAATGCTTAATGCTGGATAGGTTTTGGTTGCTTCTGGTGAGTGGAGGATAATTGTGAAATTCTATTTGGTACCTATCGGTGAACAGTTTAGTTTTCAGGGGCAGGCTTATACGAAGTCGGGCCCACTTACCGCGTCGGCTGAAATGGATGGCAGGAGCAAAATGATACCGCGTTCAGCTAATGTCAAATTATTTAATAGTGCTGAACCGGCTTTGCAGGAAGCGGTGAAAGAAAAGTGCATTTCAGCCAACGATATTTTAACTGCGGTGAATAGCTGTCATTCAGAATGTATTGAGCATCTGGCGGGCATTCAGGGCGAGGTGAGTGACAATATATTTAAAGATACAACAAGCAAAATAAATAAGGCTTATGATAAATTAATTTATCATATTAAGTCATTACCTCAATGAACATTATTATCATATGAACGCAATATCTATTCCTGGTTTTAGTGATCCTTTTAGTTCAATAAGTCATTTAGTAGCGGCTTTCGTTTTTTTTCTGTATGGCTTGAGGTTAATAGCACTTGCACGTGGACATCGTGGTGAGCTTATTGCGGTGATTGTATTTGTATTTTCGGTGGTATTTTTATTATCGATGAGTGGCGTCTTTCATTTGCTTGACCATGAAGGCATGGCGCGTGTTGTTTTGCAAAGGCTGGATCATGCTGCTATTTTTGGTTTAATCGCAGGTACTTTTACGCCAGTGCACACTATTTTGTTTAAAGGTTTCTGGCGTTGGGGATTTTTATTGATTATCTGGTCACTTGCCATTATTGGCATTACCTGGAAATCCATTTTCTTTAATGAAACGGCGGAATGGTTAGGTTTGATGTTCTACCTTGGTTTAGGCTGGGCGGCAATTTTTTCTGCCTACCATACACACAGGTTGCATGGTTTCAGAGTTATTAAGCCGCTTATGTATGGTGGTCTGGCTTACACTGTGGGTGCCAGCCTTGAATTTTTACAGTTGCCGGTTGTTATCCCCGGAGCGATCGGCCCGCATGAGCTGTTTCATATTGCGGTGTTAGCTGGCATTGCATGGCATTGGCAGTTTGTAAGAAATCTGTTAATGCTGAAGCAAGCCTAACATCTGAAAGATCAGAGAGCCTGGTCAAACTACTGTAGCAGCGGATGATCTTTGGGTAACTGTTTTGAAATCCAGATGGCCAACTTGTGCCGCATACTTTTTTGCGATACCTGATCTTCTGGTAAAGGCTGGATGAGCTTATCGTGTACCAGCAGTCTGTA
>QIKU01000020.1 GCA_003232015.1 Gammaproteobacteria bacterium | reverse complement strand
ACCCGGTGTAACAGGCAAATGGATATCAGCCATTTGCGCCAGCATAGTGACACGCGGGTCAACGACTATCAGAGGGAATTTTCGTTTTTCCAGCGCCTGTTTTAATCGCAAGAAAATAATCGGATGCTGTTCCGGTAAATTTGAGCCGATGGCTAATAAACATTCGGTATGTTCAAAATCGTCGTAACATCCTGGCGGGCCATCAGAACCAAAAGATCGTTTATAACCTGAGACAGCAGATGACATACACAGCGTGGTATTGCCATCGTAATTATTAGTACCGATGACGCCACGCGCAAGCTTGCCCAGAGTATAAAATTCTTCGGTCATGATTTGACCGGTCGACACAATGGCAAAGGCATCGCGACCGTATGCGCTTTGGATGCGTTTTATCTCATCAGAAACTTTATCTAAGGCAGTATCCCAGTCTGTTCTCTCAAATGCCTCATAATACTTATCACGAATTAACGGTGACTCGCCCCGTCCTTCCAGTTTAAATAATTCATGTTCAAAAATACCTTTTAAACATAACTTGCCACGATTAACATCCGCACCACTCACACCACGAGTAGCCACGGCTTCGCCCTTCTCGTCTAAACCAACCTCTATCGAGCAGCCAGTAGAACAATATCCGCAGGTAGTATATTTCCAGTCTACGACACCTTTATCAGCTATCTTGATTGGATTCTTTTGTTTTCGGCCAAACAGCATAAGTTAAACTCTAATTATCAGGGCAGCCTTCATTGGGGATCAACGACAACATAATTTTGTTGCCTTCCATTTTAATCGGGTATGTGGCAGCACAACCTTCATCGGGGGCAACCGCCACCCCTGAATCAAGCTGGATTTTCCAGTCATGTAAGGGGCAAGCGACTTTATTGCCATGTACGATACCTTGCGACAACGGCCCCTGTTTATGCGGGCATTCGTCTTTGATGGCAAATATTTTATCGTCTGCCGTTCGAAAAATAGCAATATCATGATCTTTTCCGGTAACCACACGGGCACCTAATCTAGGTATATCGTTTAGCATTCCTATTTCAATCCAGTCACTCATATTATTTAAACCTGTGTCTATTACGCGTTAAGTTGTTTGATGGCTGTAAATTCATGCTGTTCAGCACCTTTCACTCGAGCTTCCCACGGATCATCCTGCATGAATTGCTGTGAGTAATTAAACCGCTCAGCTAATGCTTTGCGATTCTCTGTATTCTCAACGATATTATCCTTGATATGAGTCAGACCAACACGTTCTATCCAGGGTGCTGTGCGTTCCAGATAATGGGCTTCTTCCCGATATAGCTGCATATAGGCGGCCGAATATTCGAGCACATCTTCTTCCGTTGTAACCGCACATAAAAAGTCAGTTGCACGCACTTTGATGCCACCATTACCACCCACGTGTAATTCATACCCTGAATCAACACAAACGACACCAAAATCCTTAATAGTGGCTTCAGCACAATTTCGTGGACAACCGGAAGCGGCCATCTTGAATTTATGTGGCATCCAGGAACCCCAGGAAAGTTTTTCCAGCTCAACACCCAACCGGGTAGAATCCTGGGTGCCAAAACGACACCATTCTTTACCAACACAGGTTTTAACAGTTCTTAATGCTTTACCATAGGCATGACCAGACACCAGGCCAGCATCGTTCAGATCTTTCCAGATAACTGGCAACTCATCTTTCTTTAAGCCGTATAACCCAATACGTTGACCACCGGTAACGTGCACGGTTTTGACACCAAATTTTTCTGCGGCATCCGCAATGGCGCGCAATTCCGTTGGTGTGGTACCACCACCCCACATCCTGGGAATAACTGAATAGGTACCGTCTTTTTGTATATTGGCATGCGCACGTTCATTAATAAAACGTGATTGAGAATCATCTGCAGAATGAAGATCAGGCCATTGACATACCATATAATAATTCATCGCGGTGCGACATTTAGGGCAACCATCCGGGGTTTTCCATTCCAGGAATTTATGTGTGTCCGGTATGGATTTAAGCTCGTGATCACGAATCGCTTTACGAACTTCATCATGAGTATGATCAGTACAAGAGCACATCGGCTTAAGATGAGGAGCAACTGAATAATCACCACCCACTGTGTGAGCTATTAAGGCTTCCACCAATGCCGTACACGAACCGCATGAACTGGATGCCTTGGTATGTGCTCGTACATCATCAAGGGTAAATAATTTTTTCGCGGTAATGGCATTAACAATATCGCCTTTACATACGCCATTACAACCGCAGATCTCTGCCGTATCGGCCATTGCTGCAACCCGGTTATCATCACCATGGCCTGAATCACCTAAATGCGCCTGGCCAAATAAAATAGTCGAGCGAAAATCCGAGATATCCGTTTCATCACGCATCAAATCAAAGTACCAGGTTCCATCAATGGTGTCCCCATACATGACCGTGCCTTTAACCTTATTATCTTTAACGATCAGTTTACGGTAAACACCTTGAGCCGCATCCTGAAACACCAGCGATTCTGTACTATCATCCCCAGTAAAATCTCCAGCTGAAAACAAATCAATTCCAGTTACTTTTAATTTAGTCGACGTAACGGAACCTTCGTAGCGACCAATACCATATAAGGCAAGATGGTTCGCACAGACCTTGCCCATTTCAAATAATGGCGCAACTAATCCATACGTTTCGTTACGGTGTTGTACACATTCGCCTACCGAATAGATACGAGGATCAAATGTCTGCATGGTATCGTTAACCACGATGCCGCGTTCACAATGAATCCCCACTTTTTCTGCTAATTCTATATTCGGGCGAATACCTACGGCCATCACCACAATGTCTGCAGCAACGGAAGTTCCGTCTTTGAAGCAAACCTGTTCGACTTTACCATCGCCTTTGATGGACTCCGTTTGCGCGCCCATTAAAAATTCCATGCCGCGCTCTTCTAATGATTGACTCAGCATTTTAGCCGCAGGTTCATCAAGCTGGCGTTCCATTAATGTGTCCATGATGTGGACTACTTTGACATTCATACCTTGTTGCATCAGGCCATTAGCCGCTTCAAGACCCAACAAACCGCCGCCAATAACGATGGCATTTTTCTTACTTTTAGCCGCCGCAAGCATTTTATCAACATCGGCAATGTCTCTAAACGCGATTACGCCGGCTAGGTCGTGCCCTGGAAGCGGAATGATAAATGGCTGGGAACCTGTTGCGATCAATAGACGGTCATACTTTGCTGTGGTGCCGTCATCTGCAGTCACCGTTCGAGCTTTACGATCGATGCTTACGATCTTTTTGCCTTTTTCCAGTTTGATATTATTGTCGTCGTACCACTGCAGATCATTCAGCATGATTTCATCAATGGTCTTTTCACCTGCCAGCACTGGCGAAAGCATGATGCGATTGTAATTACCATAGGGTTCTTCACCGAAAACAGTAATGTCATATAGATCGGGAGCAATTTTTAATAATTCTTCGACCGTGCGCATGCCGGCCATACCATTACCGATGACGACTAACTTTTCTTTCATATCCACTCCTGCGGTAAAGCTGACTACATAATTTATTTAGCAATGCTAAATTTGTGGGTTACACACGATAGAGCAAGCACCATGCCATTCATTAGAGAACGCTTAAATAAACTATAACTGACTGTTTTTTCTAGATAAATATCCCTTCATGGAGAGATCGGATGGTGCAAATGGGACGACAAACGCACCAAATTTGTGCGGATTTAATGTTTTTTGCATTGGATCAGCACATTATAGATGACCCCTTATTATACGCACTAAATAAGACCTTATTAATATACTAACATGCTTTTTACGCACCCTTTTGGGGCCTTTTTTCAGGGAGTGACTACTATATCTATATTATTCATATGCTTAGATATTGGCACATACATTGCTCTACTAGCATAGATTAAAAGTCCAATTAGAAATATAAATACTGACGTCAGGAGTAGTAGCAGTGGGATCGACAGACACCAGATTCACAATTTTTTCATTCGATGAGAAGACTCGCATACTGCATATGTCGTGGCTCGCCTTCTTTTTGACCTTTTTCATCTGGTTTAACCTGGCTCCCCTGAAAGATCCGATTATGGCGAGCATGTCGATGGCGCTTGCCGACTGGAAAACCTTATTACTTTTAAATGTCGCATTAACAATCCCCGCGCGAATCATAGTCGGAATGCTGGTTGATAAATACGGTCCGAAACGAATTTTTACTGGTCTGCTTATTTTCGGCAGCATACCGTGCTTTATGTTTGCCGCTGCCAATGAGTATGAACAAATGGCACTGGCGCGTTTTCTGCTTGGCGGAGTGGGTGCCGGATTCGTAATAGGTATTCGTTTAATCAGCGAGTGGTTTCCGGCCAAACAGGCCGGTGTGGCCTCAGGAATTTATGCTGGCTGGGGAAACTTTGGTTCATCCGCTGCAGCGATGACTTTACCCGTCATTGCGTTTTTCTTTGGTGGTGCGGATGGCTGGCGATACGCGATTGCATTAACCGGCGTGCTGGCATTGGTTTATGCTTTCATATTTTATCGCTTCGTATCGGACACCCCCAAAGGATCGACCTATTTTAAACCTAAAAAAAGCGGGGCAATGGAAGTTACGAGCAAACGCGATTTATGGTTATACATTCTACTGAACTTACCCATGTATCTGGCTTTGGCCATAATTGCATTGCGTCTAGCACCTGTTGGTGCAGAAATTTTCCCCGAAAAAGTCCTTGGCACTCCGCTTATATCAAATAGTGTTGTTTATATGATTTGTGCAGGCCTGGTTGTACTTTATATTTACAATATTAAAAAAATTCTGCATATCAATTTGAAATCATTATCACAGCCTGTTCCGGAGATACATCAGTATAAGTTCAAACAAGTGGTTTTATTGTCATTTACGTATATGGTCACATTTGGATCTGAATTAGCGGTTATCTCAATGTTACCCAGCTTTTTTATTGACAATTATCAGTTATCGCCACTTGTCGGAGCGGCTATCGCCGGAGCTGTATTTGCGTCGTTTAACTTATTTGCCCGACCTCTGGGTGGACTGTTAAGTGACAAAATAGGCCGTAAACGCGCATTATCGATACTACTAGCGGGCTCGGCGATTGGCTACTTTCTTATGTCTAATCTCGATTCCGGGACCCCTCTGGTGGTTGCAATATTAGCCACCATGACGGCGTCACTTTTTGTGCATGCCGGAAATGGGGCTGTCTATGCTGTCGTCCCGATCATACGGCGTCGAATGACCGGTCAAATAGCCGGTATGGTCGGAGCATTTGGAAATGTAGGTGCCGTTATTTTCCTGCTTATATATTCAATAAGCACTACGCCGGTCTTTTTTATCTATTTAACCGGTTTTGCCGTGGTCATGTTCATATTGATTCAGTTATTAGACGAACCTAAAGGCTCAATAGCTGAAGTATTACCGGATGGAACGGTACAAATGATTGAAGTAGAGTGAACCGCTAATTGCGCTTATCAGCATAAGGCCGTAATATCAAACCCATATTACGGCCTTTTTTACGTATCCAGCACTTTATGTCAAACCATGCCAAACAGCCTTAAAATAAATTATGCCAGTGAGTGCCTCGCTGGCGGAAAAGACATAAACGAAGATGCCTGTGGTGTTCAAATCCCGGGCGGTCAAACCTTAACAACAAAAGGTATAGCCATCGCCATAGCCGATGGTATGAGCGGAAGTGATGCCGGTCGAGAAGCCAGTCAGGCATGCACGGATGGTTTTTTAAATGACTATTTCAGCACACCTGATAGCTGGACAGTAAAAACATCGGCTCACAAAATCATGTCCGCGCTCAATCATTGGCTTCACGGCAACGGTCAACGAAAATATAAATCTCACAAGGGTATGGTAACCACGTTAAGTGCTCTGGTGTTAAAATCAAACACCGGATATCTTTTTCATGTTGGCGACACCCGTATTTATCGCTTACGTGGCGATGAATTCAAGCAATTAACCCATGATCACCGGGTAGAAATCAATGCCAACCGCTCTTTATTGACTCGGGCCATGGGTATAGATGTTCGACTCGACATTGATTACCGAATCATACCTTTAGAGATAAATGACATATTTCTTCTGATAACGGATGGCATTCATGAGTTTGTTAATGATAAATCATTAAAAGAGATAATACACGCGAACAGGCTGGATCTTGATAATGGTGTAAGCACCATCATAGAAAAAGCGCTCGACAATAAAACCGACGATAATATTACCGTCCAACTGGTTAAGATTGAAGCCCTGCCAGGTGAAAACGAAGAGGAATTCTATAATAAACTAACCGAGCTACCCTTTCCCCCACCATTAGAAGCAAACATGATCCTGGATGGGTATAAAATACTACGACATATGTTTTCAAATAAACGTACTGAAGTTTATTTAGCACAAGATACTGGAACCGGTCAAAACGTTGTGTTAAAGGCGCCATCGATTAATTACGATGATGATATTGAATATATTAACCGGTTCTTACACGAAGAATGGGCCGGCCGCCGAATAAACGAATCACATGTGATGAAAGTTCTTGAAATCACCCGCACTAGAACGGCATTGTATTATATTGCTGAACATATTGAAGGCCGGACATTACGCCAATGGATTGAAGATGAACCACGACCTAGCATAACCATCGTGCGTGATTTTATTACACAAATTGCTAGCGGTTTACGCGCCTTTCATCGACTCGAAATGATTCACCAGGATCTGAAGCCGGAAAATATAATTATTGATGAGCACGGAACCTTAAAAATTATTGATTTTGGATCGACTAAAATATCCGGAATTGATGAAATAACAACACCCGTAGTAGAAAACAATTTGCTCGGCACTATCAATTACACGGCTCCCGAATACCATACCGGCAGCTCAGGCAGCAACCGATCAGATATTTTTTCATTAGGGGTTATTGCCTACGAACTACTAACCGGACATTTACCCTATGGTAAGGAGCTGTCCGCGAAAAACATTCGTCGCGTCAACTACCGGCCACTCAAAAATTATAATCCTGAGACGCCGCTATGGGTCGATAAAGCAGTAGAAAAGGCAGTACAAATTAATCCGGATTATCGTTACGGTAAACTCTCTGAGTTTGTGGCCGCACTATCCAAACCGGATAAAGAAGTAATGAAAAACGAATTTATTCCTCTAATCAAAAGAAGCCCCGCATCTTTCTGGAAAATGACGTCGATAGCGATGCTTTTGTTTAACCTGTACCTGCTTTATTTACTTGCCAAATAACAAGAGTCGATTATGGTATTGAGCGAATTAATTGATAAAGAATTCTCCCTTGATTCCTCATTAATCTATTTGAATCATGCTGCGGTTTCCCCCTGGCCTGTTCGAACTCAATCGGCAGTTACCCAGTTTGCTAATGAAAACGCTAATTTTGGCGCCACTCGTTATCTTGACTGGCTAAAGATTGAAAAAAATCTTAAGAAACAATTACAACAACTTATCAATGCTCCCAGCGCAGATGACATTGCCTTATTAAAAAACACCTCTGAAGCCTTATCGTTTGTTGCCTTCGGACTAAAATGGGCGCCAGGTGACAACATTGTTATCAGCAATCAGGAGTTCCCGTCCAATAAAATAGTATGGCAACAACTGAAACATCAGGGCGTTAAATTGCGTGAGGTTGATCTAAATACTGGCTCAAGTCCAGAAGATGCTTTAATCGATGCCATTGATAACAACACTCGTTTACTTTCAATTAGCTCTGTTCAGTATGCGAGCGGCTTACGCATGAATCTGATTCGTTTAGGTGAAATATGTAAAGCACGAAAAATATTTTTTTGTGTCGATGCGATTCAAAGTATTGGTGCACTCAATTTTGATGTACAGGCAATTCAAGCCGATTTCGTCATGGCCGATACTCATAAATGGATGTTAGGCCCAGAAGGAATTGCCTTGTTCTATTGTCGTGAAGGTATTCGTGAACAATTAAAGCTAGGCGAATTCGGCTGGCATATGGTCGAAGATATGCATAATTTTGCACAAACGGACTGGCAGGCAGCTAAAAGTGCTCGTCGCTTCGAATGTGGAAGTCCAAATATGCTCGGTATACATGCTGCGAATTCGAGCATTTCACTGCTGTTAGAAATTGGACTGGCCAAAATTGAAACAGCCGTGTTAGAACGCGCGCACTATACCGTTGAATGCATCGAACAGTCGAAGAACTTAATCTTAATCTCATCTCTCGATCCAGATCGTCGATCAGGAATCATTACCTTTCGATCACACAAAGCAGCAAGTGAAAAACTCTACCAAACATTGATGGGCAAGAGGATTATTTGCGCAAATCGCGGGGGCGGCATTCGTTTTTCCCCCCATTTTTATACCGCCAAAAACCTGATAAAAGATGCTGTTCTACAGGCCGACCTATCTGACTAATATATATACAGAAACTCAGCTTTATTTAAGAAAATTATCTGAAATACCGCTATATATAGTTAGTTACAACAACAATCATACATGAATTCACCTACACTTAGGTTGAATGTTATTGAAACAATATTGTCTTAACAACAGGTCTCTATAAATATCATTGGTTCCATGTTTGGCATGTGAAACGCTTTTATTTAGAACGAAAAAAGGAATGTCTCCAATGGTTCGATATACTATTTATTCACTCCTGAGTCTTTCAGTTTTGTTACTGATGCTATTCGCCTCGTTATCCATCGAAGTCGCGGTTTTAATAGGGTTTTTCGTTCTGTTTGACCTGACAACTCGTTTTCGCTTTGCGGCAACGGCTAGCGAGCAACAATATGGATGGCGAATTCGGTATATTACTGCGCCGATTCTAAAACTATTTAAACGTGTCAGCCCCAAAATGTCGCAAACCGAACGTGAGGCAATCGCTGCCGGTTCCGTATGGTGGGATGGCGAACTCTTTAGTGGTAAACCGCGCTGGAATAAGCTGCGCAAGCTTCAGCTACCTCGGCTGAGCGAAGAAGAACAGGCCTTTCTGGATGGGCCGGTAAACGAACTGTGCTCCATGCTGGATGACTGGAAAATAACGCATGAAACGAATGATTTACCCAAAGAAGTATGGGCCTATATAAAAGAAAAAAAATTCCTGAGCATGATTATTCCAAAAGCCTATGGTGGGCTTGAATATTCAGCACTTGCCCACTCTGCCGTGGTTATGAAAATTTCTACCCGCAGCGTTTCAGCTGCGGTGTCTGTTATGGTTCCCAACTCGCTGGGGCCAGGAAAACTGTTGCTTGAATACGGAACACAGGAACAAAAAGATTATTATCTTCCCCGTCTGGCTATCGGTAAAGAAATCCCCTGTTTTGGTCTAACGAATCCTGAAGCAGGCAGTGATGCAGGCGCCATACCCGACTATGGAATCGTTTGTCGTGGCAATTATCAGGATCAAAAAGATATTTTAGGCATCAAATTAACCTGGAACAAACGCTATATCACTCTCGGGCCAAACTCTACACTGCTCGGTCTTGCCTTTAAACTTTATGATCCTGATCGCTTATTAAGCGATGAAGAAGATCGTGGCGTCACATTAGCGATGGTTCCAACCGAAACGCCTGGAGTGAACATTGGTCGTCGCCATCTTCCTTTGAATATTGTTTTTATGAACGGCCCTAACAGTGGTAAAGACGTGTTTTTACCGTTGGATTTTATCATTGGAGGGCAGGAACGTATTGGGCAAGGATGGCGCATGTTGATGGAGTGTCTGGCGGATGGACGTTCTATTTCTCTTCCCGCTTTAAGCGTTGGTTCGGGCAAACTTGCCAGCCGAGCCGTTGGCGCTTATGCCCGGGTCAGACGCCAATTCCGTATGCCTATTGGTCGATTTGAAGGTGTTGAAGAGGCGCTCGCTAGAATCGGTGGTTATACCTATATGATGGATGCGGCACGAGTGTTAACGGCCGGGGCATTGGATATAGGTGAAAAACCTTCTGTAATTTCCGCTATTGTGAAATATCATTTAACCGAGAACATGCGCATCGTTGTCAATGATGCGATGGATGTGGTTGGTGGCGCAGGAATCTGTCTTGGCCCGAAAAATATTTTAGGAAGAGTTTATCAGGCCGTCCCCATCAGCATAACAGTAGAAGGTGCAAATATTTTAACCCGCAGCATGATCATCTTTGGTCAAGGAGCAATACGGAGTCATCCATATATTTTCCAGGAGATGTCTGCGCTAGAGGAAGAAGACTGGGATGATTCGATTAGGAAGTTTGACAAAGCATTCTTTGGACATATTCGATTTTTTATCAGTAATTATACGCGAAGTTTTTTGCATGGCTTAACGGGTTCCATTTTCGTTTACACGGGCGCAAAACGGCCAGCCAGTGGCTACTATAAGAAATTAACACGTATAAGTGCCGTATTTGGTTTGCTTGCTGACGTTTCGTTATTAACCCTGGGCGCAAGCCTGAAACGAAAAGAAAAAATTTCTGCTCGACTCGGTGATATTTTAAGTAACATGTATCTGGCAACAGCAACCCTGAAACGATTTGAAATGCAGGGATGTGTTAAAGAAGACATACCGCTTTTAAAATGGAGCTGCGATATGCTTTTGTATAAAACTCAGCTGGCTATCGACGGTTTATTACAGAATCTCCCTAACCGCTTTGCAGCCATGCTTCTGCGTATCGTTATTTTCCCCCTTGGAAGGTGGGCTAAACCGCCGTCAGATAACCTCGGGCATCAGGTTGCGCAGTTATTGTTATCCCCCTCCCAGGCGCGAGACCGGCTTTCAAAAGGCATGTACATGCCAAAAGCAGATTCAACAGAGGCCATTGCCGCTCTGGAAGATGCTCTGGTAAAGGTTATAAAATCTGAACATATAGAAAAACGACTCAAAAAAGAATTAAAAGGCTATCAACCTGGATATCAAGTTATGGATAATATGCTTGCGCAGGCATTAGAGCAGAATATTATTAGCGAAGATGAAGCGCAGATTATTCGCGAAGCGGAGACTGCTCGTTGGGGTGTTATACAGGTTGATGACTTTTCGCCTGATTTAAAATAGGAGGAATACGTGGCGGCTAGTAAGAAAAAAACGACCGTAAAAAAGAAAGCGGTTAGCTCTAAAGAAAAGGTAGCGACAACTCCAGGGCGAAAACGTAATATTGGGACAGGCGGGAAATTCACTCGCCCAGTTTATATTGTGGATGGCAGCCGAACCCCCTTCCTGAAAGCCAGAGGCAAATTAGGCCCGTTTGCAGCGGCCGATTATGCGGTTGCCGCAGGCCGAGCCTTACTTTCTAGACAACTGTTCGAAGCAAACGCTATCGATGAAGTTATTATGGGTTGCGTAATGCCGAGTCCTGATGAAGCCAATATAGCCCGCCTATTGGCATTACGTTTAGGTATTGGTACAGACGTTCCAGCCTGGACAGTGCAACGTCAATGTGCATCTGGGTTGCAGGCGCTGGATTGTGCTGCCCTGGAGATAACCAATAAAAGAGCCGACCTTATTTTAGCCGGCGGCGTTGAATGCATGAGCCATGCGCCTGTACTTTATAATGAAGCTATGGTGAACTGGCTGGCGGCACTGAGTATGGCAAAAACCTTTTCGCAACGTCTTAAAGTTATCAGCACACTACGACCAGGACATTTTAAACCTATCATTAGTTTGTTGCGCGGCCTGACCGATCCTGTAGTGGGTCTGTCAATGGGGCAAACAGCAGAAAACCTTGCCTACCGTTTTAATATTACCCGTGAACAAATGGATGAATACGCAACACGAAGTCATCAACGGCTTGCCGCTGCACAAGATGAAAATCATCTTACTGAAATTGAACCGATGTATGATATAAAAGGGCGAGTATATGAAAGCGACGATGGTTTAAGACGTGATTCTTCAGTCGAAGCATTAGCCAAACTGCGCCCCGTTTTCGATCGACCGTTTGGAATGGTAACAGCCGGAAACAGCGCGCAAATTACGGATGGCGCCGCAACATTAATACTTGCGAGCGAAAAAGCGGTTGTTGATTATGATTTGCCTGTATTAGGTCAAATAATAGATATGCAATGGTCCGCATTAGAGCCTGCTCAGATGGGCTTAGGGCCAGTACATGCCGTTACTCCTATATTAAAAAGACACAAATATAATTTTGATGACATAGACTACTGGGAGATCAATGAAGCCTTTGCGGCCCAGGTCCTGGCATGCATTGCAGCATGGCAAGACAGTGACTACTGCGAAAACGAACTGGGTAGTAAAACCATTATCGGTGAGCTTGATCAAAGTAAACTCAACGTAGATGGCGGCGGTGTTAGCATTGGGCATCCGGTTGGCGCGAGTGGCGCACGCATTGTCTTGCATCTTTTAGATGTCTTAAAAAGAAACAATGCCCATCGAGGTATTGCCACTTTATGCATCGGTGGCGGCCAGGGTGGCGCCATGTTAGTAGAACGAGTGTAAGGGATGAATATGTCAAACAAATATAAACATTGGCAAGTCAATCGAGATGATAATGATATCGCCTGGCTGCATATCGATAGGGCCGATTCCAAAACAAACATCTTATCAGCTGAGCTATTAAATGAGTTTGAACAAATTCTGGATGACTTAACGGCCACGCCACCAAAAGGTGTTGCCATACTATCAGATAAAGAATCAGGATTTATTGCTGGCGCAGATATTAAAGAATTTACGCAATTCGAAAGTGAAAATGAAGCTTTAATTGCCATTCAGCGTGGACATGCAATATTTAATAAACTGGATCAATTACCCTGTACTACAGTCGCCCTGATTCATGGGTTTTGCCTTGGAGGGGGAATGGAGCTTGCATTGGCCTGTGATTTCCGCGTAGCGGATGACGATCCGAAAACTAAACTGGGCTTACCGGAAGTTAAATTAGGCATTCACCCAGGTTTCGGTGGCAGCGTTCGTTCTATTCGAGTTATGGGTGCCCCTGCGGCAATGAATTTTATGTTGTCGGGAAGAAATATGAGCGCTCGAATTGCCAAACGGCAGGGCTTGATACATTATGCAACGCCCCGACGCCACTTCATTAATGCAGCTATTAGCATAATAAATAAACCGCCTAAAATAAAACCGCTACCCTTATGGGTTCGATTAGCATCCTATAAACATGTAAGGCCGATATTTGCAAAAATAATCACAAAGAAAGTTTCCGCTAAAGCACCGCGCGCGCACTACCCTGCCCCGTATGCTTTAATCGATCTCTGGGTACAATTCCATGACAACCCAAAGGAAATGCTTGAAAAAGAAGCTCAGTCAGTCGCAAGTCTTATCATCGGACGTACCGCACAAAATCTAATTCGTGTATTTACCTTACAGGATGAATTAAAAGGGCTTGGGCGTTACGATAATTATAAACCTGTGCATGTACACGTTATTGGCGGCGGCGTGATGGGAGGCGATATCGCTGCGTGGTGTGCCCTGAGTGGTTTTACCGTTACCATTCAAGATCAAAAGAAAGAAGCCCTGGCCAGTGTATCCAAACGAGCATACGGGCTGTACAAAAAACGGCTTAAAATTAAGCGTTTAATTACCTCGGCAATGGACAGATTAATTCCCGACCCTAAAGGAAATGGGCTGAAGCGCGCCGACATTATAATTGAAGCAATATTTGAGGATGCCAAAGTAAAACAGGACTTGTTCAAATCAATAGAACCAATTGTTAAACCTGATGCCATCCTGGCAACTAATACTTCTAGTATCCCGTTAGATGAAATCAATATCTCACTTAAAAACCCATCCAGATTAGTTGGGCTTCATTTTTTTAATCCGGTTGCAATGATGCCCCTTGTCGAAATAGTAAAAAGCCCGACCACCAATGAAGATACCGCTAAAAAAGCGGCCGCATTTACAAAACAAATCAACAAGCTACCTTTACCGGTAACCAGCACCCCGGGATTTCTAGTTAATCGAGTACTTATGCCCTATTTAATGGAAGCCATGGTGTTGGCAAATGAAGGGGTGCCGTTAACCGTTATAGATAAAGCGGCCACCGATTACGGTATGCCCATGGGACCGATAGAGCTTGCTGACACAGTCGGCCTGGATATATGTTTACATGTTGCAGAAAATCTATCGAAAGAGATGTCGATTGAAGTTCCTGAAAAACTAGTACATATGGTAGAAAAAGGAATGTTGGGCAAAAAAACGGGCCAAGGTTTTTATACCTTCAATAAAGGTAAGCCCGTAAAAAATCAGGTTAGCAAGGATTACACTCCCCCCAATGATGTTCAAGATCGTTTAATATTACGATTATTAAATGAAGCGGTTGCCTGCCTGCGTGACAAGGTCGTCGAATCGGAGCGACAGGCCGATGCGGGAATAATTTTCGGTACTGGTTTTGCTCCATTTCGAGGCGGCCCATTCAATTACATTGAATTTCGAGGTCACGAGCAATTAACCAAGATGCTTGAAAAACTACAGTCTCGTCATGGGCCACGTTTTACAGCCGATGCGGGCTGGTTAAAATCTAACACCTAAAAGGGCCAACTATGATGTCCAGCGAAACTAATCGAATCAACATCTCAGAAATTGATAATCTTTATCATTTATTCTGTACTCGTGTCCGCCTGAGTCCAAATAAAGTAGCATACCAATACTGTGAAACCGAATCGTCTGAACGCATCTCCTTAACCTGGTCTGAAATGGCAAATTGTGTAGCCATTTGGCAAGCTGCTCTGAAATCGGAAAATTTAAATCCGGGTGAACGTGTTGCCTTAATGGTAAATAATTGTCCGCAGTGGGTTATGTTTGAACAGGCCGCAATTGGACTTGGACTTGTGGTTGTTCCCATGTATACCAATGATCGCGCTGAAAATGTGGCGTATATGATCGACGATGCGCAAATTAAATTGCTTTTTATTGAAACGAATGAACAGTGGCAGGAGCTAAAAAGTTCATGCACGCAACGTGATTCACTTAACCGGGTTGTTATTAAAGAAAAACCCAATGATCCGAGCGAGCTACTAAAACACACCAGCGACTGGTTGCCTGATGGTACCATGCGTTATCCATTAGCTGAATTGAGTATTTATAAAAGTAGCCTGGCTACGATTGTCTACACATCAGGCACGACGGGTAGACCGAAAGGGGTGATGTTAAGTCACCAGAATATTCTATGGAATGCGGATAGCGCTCTTAATCATGTTGAAGTTTATGAAAGCGATATCTTCTTATCGTTTCTGCCCTTGTCACATATGTTTGAACGAACGGCCGGCCATTATTTACCGATGATATGTGGCAGCACCATTAATTACGCACGTTCAATCGAACATCTGGCAGAAGATCTTCTCCTTACAAGTCCGACGGCTCTGGTAACCGTGCCCAGAATATTTGAGCGTGTTTATAATAAAATCCAGGCGCAGCTAAATACCAAGTCCGCTATAGCCCGTTTTTTGTTTAATTCTGCCGTCGCAACCGGCTGGCGGCGTTTCCTTTGGCAACAAGGTCGTGGCGCATGGCATCCCTCCTTTCTGGTCTGGCCGTTGTTATACTTTTTAGTAGGCCGGAAAATAATGGCTAAACTAGGCGGAAATATGCGTCTGGCGGTGAGTGGCGGCGCACCACTGTCCGCAGAAATAGCAAAAACGTTTATCGGGCTTGGGTTAACTATTACACAGGGATATGGCCTGACCGAGAGCAGCCCCATAATCAGCACAAACAAACTGGATGATAACTATCCTGATAGTGTAGGCAGCCCACTGCGCGATGTTAGTATAAAACTAGGCGAA
>QIKU01000188.1 GCA_003232015.1 Gammaproteobacteria bacterium | reverse complement strand
AGCAATTTTGTCAAACCCGGTGTCAACGTCGCCGTGGAAATCGGCAAACCGGGTGAAACAGGCTTCCAGACCGGTTTTGATAGTATTGATAATCTTGCCACATCACCCGATGGCAGGCTGGTTATGATTGAAGACAACAAACCCTCTGACATATGGTTTGCAAGTACAACAACCAATAAACTCGGCGCGTCAAAAAAAGTGACGTTGTTTGCTTCATTAACTGATCCGGGTGCGGAAGGTACCGGCATTTACTTTAGCCCGACTGATCCAGCCACTTTGTATGTTAATGTTCAACACTCTGCTGCTAAAGACGGTGATGCGACATGGGCAATTACAGCTAACAAACACAGCCATAAATAAACTACCTGGCAACAAGCCGGTGGGGATTAAGTTGCAGCCAGAGCCAAATAAATGCCCGCCTGTTTTTATTCACAATGCTATTAACTTTCCAGGAACATAACATCAACTTGTCATCGAACTGACATCCTCCTGTAATAAACAGCGCATATCCTTACTTTAAAGGAAATTTTTTATATCAATCACCAGCAATGGGAGAACGTTATGCGCAAAAAGATATTTATTATTAGTTTATTATTTTCATCAACCTATCTGCTAATCAACGCAATGCCCAATAAATCGAATGAAACTGACAAATACAGTCACACAATAAATTCCAGCTTTATGATAAGTCACCTGAATATTTTTTAACTTGATATTTATATGCAAAAAGACTCAAGTCCACCGTATTCAACCTTTCTGCTAAACAACGAATGGCACGCAAAAATTATTGGCTTTCTGGTTGGGGTTTTAATGCTTGCAATCTATCTCTGGATTATTGCTGGCATTGTGAATTTGTTAGCACATCTTTATAACAACTTTTTCTCTAACTGGGCGCACAGTGCAGAAAGTATGATTAAAGAAGTTGTTATAATGCTAGCCACTCTTGAGTTAATCAGGACACTGCAATCCTACCTGACACTGGGTCGTGTAAAGGTCACGTTTATTCTGGATGCCGCCCTGGTTGTGCTTATCGGTGAGCTAATCAGTTTATGGTATGGTGAATACAGTACTTCTGAAGTGATCGTCAATATACTGGTTATTTCGGTACTGACCGTTCTTCGAATCATCACTACAAAATTTTCTCCTGATGATATTTAAGGAACTTCTGATTAACAAAAGTGCAACAAATATTTCATTACTCTGTCACCTGAAAAACCTATATTACTCTAATAATAATAATTTTGGCGTTCAATAATGCCCATCCCAGCTTATGATATTGGGTGTATGTAGCCTGCTGACGACCAAAAGGGGGAGGTCCCCTTTGCAGAAACCCCAACGGTTTTGTGCTCGCCGCAAGTGGGCGGGAGAACCGGATTTTAACTATAGCCGCCATCTTTTAGATTTTTAAAGCCCACCGAATCATCAACAAACATCCAGAGTAGCTTTGCTATCATTTCCGGTGCAATCACCGTATGTCGGTTATTGCTTTCCTGCATACTTTTACGCAATTCAGAGCGCGTATTTTTATCACCGGTCAGGTCAAAAATAATATCAATCTCTTCACCCATTTCAATAACGCCTAGCACATTATCAAAAACGGGTACGCCGTTTTGCTGAAAGCCTAAGGCAATCGGCGAATCCAGATGCCGATGGGCAACCGCTGCAATCTCAACCGGTTTGCCACCCTCCTGAATCATTTCCAGAAATGCTTCGGCAAAATCCTCACCAACGCTACCTAAACCTAATAATGCTATTTTGATTTTTTCGCTCATGTTTAACCCCAATATCTATAAGTATTTAGAGTGTTTTCGGCTAAAAGCAGTAAGACTTGAGAAATAGTTGACTATATTTTAGATATTTAACGATTTTATTGCACAAAAAGTTACCAAACAGTGCAAAACCGTTATGACATCGACAAATTACCCTTCACAACCTGGCTAATGGTAAGACCCTGAACCAGGATAGAAAAAGCAACAACAAGATAAGTAATCGCTAGAATCACTTCACGCTCAGGCCCGAGCGGTAAGGACAATGCAAGCGCAATAGAAATACCGCCACGCAACCCTCCCCAGGTCATAATCTCAATCACTCTGGGGCTAAAACTGCGCAGTCGGCTTAATAATTTAACCGGGAACGCCACACTCACAAACCGTACACCCAGAACTAAAGGAATAATCGCCAGTGAAATTAAGATATATTCCAGATGAAATGCCAATACCAGAACTTCCATCCCGATAATAACAAACAACACTGCATTAAGTATTTCATCCACCAACTCCCAGAAATTATCCAGTCTGAATTGGGTAGCTTCACTCATTGCATACTGCCGACCATGATTACCAATTAATAGCCCGGCAACCACCATTGCAATCGGCCCTGATAAGTTCAATGCATGTGCCAATGCATAGCCTCCCATCACCAGTGCAAGAGTAAGCATAATCTCGACCTGATAATTATCGACTGTGCGCAGCATACTAAAAGTAATATACCCAATGAGTAAACCATAAATGATACCGCCAATGGCTTCCTGTGCAAAAAGTAAAGCAACGCCAGTAACCGTAGGCTCTGTGCCACCAACGGCAATCCCCAACAACACAACAAAAATCACCACAGCAACACCATCATTAAACAATGACTCACCGGCAATTTTAACTTCAAGACTTTTTGGTGCACCCGCCTTTTTCAGGATACTCATGACGGCAATAGGATCCGTTGGTGAAATAAGCGCACCAAACAATAAACAATAAAGATAGGAAACTTGTAAGCCAAAGGCAGCCAACACCAACCAGGTTAAGCCCCCCACCAGAAAAGTCGATACCACAACACCAAGCGTTGCCAGTAACAGTATCAACCATTTTTGCTGCGCAAGATCTTTTAAATTAACATGCAAGGCACCGGCAAACAGTAAAAAGCTTAACATGCCGTTCATTAATGTCTGGTGGAAATCAATCCCACGCAGAATCGTTTCGGCATAAACAAATAAACTTTCCATACCTAATTTTCCAGCAATGATTAAACACGCGGAAATAATCAAGGCTATCAGCATAATACCGATGGTTGTTGGTAGTTTAATATAGCGATAATTAATGTAGCTAAACAGTGCAGCTAAGGTAATTAGAATGGCAAGCGTATTCAGTATGTCCATATTTTTTTATTATACCCGTTCGTTTAGCCTGAATTTAATTAAAATGAGAATCCAGGCTGGCAAAACGGGATAAATCTCCCGTTAATCCCATCGCTTGCTTTATCAAGGTGTTTTTAACAACCGGTAAATTATTTATCATCGTCATACCCGTGTTTCGTAACTCACGAACAACACTCAATTCACTGCCAAACATATTTTTCAAACCATCCATTGCTACCATCATGGCAAGATTATCGGCTTTGCGCCAGCGTTCATAACGACGTAACACCGGCTTTGAATTAATGCTTTTTGCGCTATTAGATGCATCAATCAGGGTTTGCGCCAGTGCTGCCGCATCGGCCAGGCCGAGGTTAACACCTTGCCCCGCCAAAGGGTGAATAGTGTGCGCCGCATCACCCACTAAGGTTAAATTAGGCTTAATATAATTATCAACGGCAAAAAAACGTAAAGGGAAAACACCTCGCTCTGCGCAACTTAAAATCTCACCCAGGGTATTGTCGAACGCAATACATAAGGTTTTTTTAAATTCGGCCTCACTCATATTTTTTAATTCATTGGCATGCTCGGGTGTTGTTGACCAGACAATCGAACTATAGCCCTCCGTCAAAGGTAAAAAGGCGAGTGGCCCAGTTGGCATAAAACGTTGCCAGGCTATTTCCTGATGTGGCTTTTCTGTTTTAACGTAAGTTACCAATGCAGCTTGATCATAATCCCAGCCACGTACCATTATATTCGCCTGTTGACGCACCCATGAACGGCTACCGTCCGCCCCCACTAATAAAGAGGCCGTTATCACTTTGTCATCTTCAAGTAATAAAACGATTTGCTCGTCATTCTCAATCATCTTTTTACAGCGAGCCGGTGCAATCACCGTGATATTTTCAAATGATTTTAACCGCTGTTGCAATGCATACTGCATTACTCTATTTTCAATAATATGCCCCAGCGTTGGCTCAGCCAGATCGGCACTATCAAAGTGCAATACTCCACTACCCTTTGCATCCCAGACATGCATATCCCGATAAGGGCTTATTCTTAATGCTTTAATTGTGTCCCACACCGAAATATTTTTAAAGATGTTTTCACTGGCACGGGTAATAGCACTTACACGTATATCAAAACTAGCCGTCGATGGCTGTTCAAGTGGTGCTACTGTATCAATAACTGCAATGGATAAATCGGTTTCACTGGCAAGCATACATGCCAGTGTCGCCCCCACCATACCACTACCAACAATCACAATATCAAATTGACTCATTATAAAGGTAATCCTCGTGCCAACCGTGTCGCTTTACCAACAAAGCCCATCGCCTGTCGGCCTATTTGTTTTTTCAAGCCAGGGAACATATCGAGTGCCAGCAATGCCATATTTCGAGCCACAACAACAGGTGGGAATTGAGTGGTAAACAAATGTACTAAGCTATCGGTTGTTAATGTTGTTTGCATTAAATCACGCTGCCGCCATGATGCATACTGTTGCAAATAATAAAGATCGCCAATGTCATTTTGTTGTTGTTGCGCATCGACAATAATCTGCGCCAGCGAGGCTACGTCTCGCAAACCTAAATTAAACCCCTGACCGGCAACCGGGTGAACCAGATGTGCCGCATTGCCAATAATCGCTAATCTGGCGCGTACTGTTTCTTGTGTTCGCATTAAAGATAACGGGTAACTTACCCGCTTTCCTGTTTTAATAAAGTTGCCTGCTCTATCACCAAAACGTTGCTGTAGTGCTACCAGGAAAGACGCATCATCCAGAGCTAAATAGTGCTCAAGTTGATTGTTTTTTAATGTCCAGACCAAAGAATACCGATTGTTTACATCCGCGCTATCGTTAAGTGGCAATAACGCCAACGGACCACTGTCCGTAAAACGTTCATAGGCAATATTATTATGCGGTTTGTCACAGGCAATATTGGTAATAATCGCAGTTTGCTTATAATCCACCGCCGTTGTTTGCACGTTGGCCTGTTCACGAATAAACGACTGTCCGCCGTCGGCAGCAACCAGTAATTTAGCCTTAAGTGTAAGCAGCTTGCCTTCGGAGGTTATTTCAACTTCAGCACTATTAGCATTAAGACTAAACGTATTAACAACCGCCGGACAAAATAAATGGATATTACCTAATGTTTTAATACGTTGGTGCAACGCTACACCTAAATACTGGTTCTCAACCACAAAACCTAATGCGTCGGCGCCTTGCTCTGCAGCACGTAAATGCGACAGACCTAAATGGCCTCGATCTGAAATATGAATTTCTTTTATCGCGCAGGCACCCAGGTCTTCAATGGCTTTCCATAAACCTAAACTGTTAAAAATTTCTTTTGAACTGTACGACAAGGCAACAGTACGCGAATCAAAACTGGGTTGTTGAGTATCATCAAATTCATAATTTTCAATGACTGCGATATTCAGGGACGAGTTTAAGTTGGCTGAAGCAAGCGCACAGGCCAGGCTCGCACCGACCAGGCCGCCACCAACGATAATCACATCAAAACCTGTTTGGGTTTGCTTTTTCATATTGTTACAAATTTCCAGAATTTTTTGTCGTGTTCTTAGTGCACCCAAAACACTTCGTAGGGCAAGCTTTCCTTCGTGGTTAAAGCTTACTTAAATGGCCCCTGCATCAATGCTTCAATTTCATCAATTTCTTTTGGTGTATCTTTACTTAAAATATCATGGCCTTTTTTTGTTACCAACACATCGTCTTCTATTCGAATACCAATGTTATGCCATTTCTTCGCAACACCCTTCATCGGTGCAATATATAAACCCGGCTCAACGGTGAGCACCATGCCCGGCTCCAGTACACGCCACTCATTATCAATTTTATAATCACCCACATCATGCACGTCCATCCCCAGCCAGTGGCCAGTGCGATGCATATAGAATTTTTTATACGCTTCGCTTTTAATGGCTTTTGCAGGAGTGCTTTTTAACAAGCCCAATTTAATTAAGCCCTTCGTTAACACTTTTACTGCCGCTTCATGCACCTGGTTCCAATGGTTACCCGGCTGAACCTGTTCAATCGCCGCATATTGCGCATCCAATACCAGTTGGTACAACGCCTTCTGTTCTTTGCTAAACACACCATTAACAGGAAAGGTTCTGGATATATCCGCCGCATAACATTCAAACTCAGCACCAGCATCAATTAATAAAATATCACCGTCATTTAACATCGCATCGTTATTCACATAATGCAAAATACAACTGTTGTTGCCACCGCCTACAATCGAAGAATACGCAGGCGATCGCGCACCTTGAATAGCAAATTGATGATGCAGCTCAGCTTCTATTTGATATTCATACATGCCTGGCTTGCAGGCTTGCATGGCACGAATATGCGCCTTTGCAGAAATTTTTGCCGCTTTGCGCATTCGTGTCACTTCGTAACTGCTCTTGTATAAACGCATATCGTGCAAGTGGTGTTCAAGCGCTACAAATTCGCCCGGCGTATGAATGCCGGCTCGTGACTGTTCACGCAAACGGTTCACCCAGCCAATCAGACGTTGATCAAAATCTTTATGAATACCCATGGTGTAGAAAACGCGGGATTTATTTTCCAGTAAACCGGGAAGAATATCGTCAATATCATCAATCGGGAAAGAATCGGCAGCACCGTATTGCTCAATAGCACCGTCCTGCCCTGCACGTGGGCCATTCCAGGTTTCCATCACCGGATCATTTTCACGGCAAAATAGAATGTATTCACCGTGTTTGCGCCCCGGTACAATCACCATGACCGCTTCGGGTTCAGAAAAACCGGTTAAATAGAAAAAATCACTGTCCGGGCGATACTGATACTCAACATCACGGTTGCGCATACGAATGGGAACGGCAGGCAAAATTGCGACGGAATCTTTATCCATCATTTGCATCAGGCGTTTGCGGCGGCGAGCAAATTCTTTAATATTCATACCTTATATATAGTACTCCTGTTTGCTTATCTTCGTTAATGCTTTTGCTCAGCGTCGGTTTTAGTCTGCTTACGCACAAAATGTTTAAATTCAACACGGAATAACAAGGTTCCCATACGCACAAATTCACTAATTTCGAGAAAAGAAGCTTCATCTTCCTCGGAGTCACCCAGCTCAAAGCGGTCTGCACGCGAAATTTCAACAAAATCACGTACAATTTCCGGTAAATTCGCCGCCAACTTATCAATATCAGTAATTCCGGCATGCGTAATGCCCATTAAAAAGCCCTGACACCAGTGACTTATTGCCTGCAAACGCTGCGAAAGCACAGCATCGTCATCCGGCAATAGCAGCTGAAAGTCAAAATCTTCCGCATCAATGGTTTGCACCGTTTGTTCATAAATTTCCGCTAAAATACTCCGCGTTTCAGCTAATAGTGCATCGCCTTTTTCACCTTTAGGCAGTGCAATATCAAGCCACTGCTCAAGTGTAATCGAATCGAGTAAACTTAAAACGGCACAAAGTTGGCCATGTTGCTCCGCCGCATCTTGCTCGCATTCACTACGCTGCAAGGCATCATTAACAACATCATAATCAGGGTAAATATTCATTTAATCACTTTTTTTTAGTTAAACAATCAGATATGTGATCCTAAATGCTTGATACAGGCTTGAACAGTAAAATATCAGTAAAAATGTGCTTTATTTCCGTTGACCCTCTGCGGCTCTCGCTCTATATTAGCAGTCAGATTAAGACAAAAATCCGACAATAATAAAGAGTATCGACTTAACTGCAATGGAAGAACTGGATCTTAAAAAACTCGAAACGCGCGTTGATGATTTAATCAAAGCCGTTGACCGGCTACAACACGAAAATAAAACCTTACGTGACAGCCAAACGCACTTAACAAAAGAACGGAATCAACTTATTGAAAAAACTGAACTTGCAAAAACGCGAGTTGAATCAATGATTACCCGATTAAAGGCACTGGAAAATGAGTGAAGTCAAAAATCCTGCAGTTACCGTTAACATTCTTGATAAAGATTATTTAGTCACCTGTAGCGACGATGAACGTCACGATTTAATCCGCTCAGCCGACTTTTTAGATAAAAAAATGCGCGAAATTCGCGATAATGGCAAGGTTATCGGTGCAGACCGCATAGCAGTCATGGCTGCGCTTAATATTTCACACGAACTACTCAATCGCGATGGTGATAGCCCAAAAATCAGCTCTGACGAACAAATCGGCACCCGCATTAAAGGTTTACAGGAAAAAATCGAACAAGCATTATTTAAAAGTCAGCAAATGGAATTTTAAGCTACGCTATTTTTCTCCAACCCTTTCTCAATAAAGATTTTTTTCAAAACAGCTACCACCTTTATCCGCAAAATCAAGCCCCTTATTGAAGATCAAATCGCACGCTAAAGCCGTTTTTTATAGTAAAATATCCCCATGGTTCTTCCCTGCCGTATTCGATACTTGGTCGAGTTCTCTTGAGCCGTAATTTAAACCTTCGGGTGTGGACGCCAGTTTGTGTGCAAGTCCGCCTTGTAGCGGAAAGCCTGATGGCTGACCGAAACACCCACTTGAACCTTAGGTTCAAGGCAAAGATCAAACCGGTGCAAGTGGGGAAGAACCTCTTCTATTCATTTAAAAAATCTGCACCCCGTCTATACTCAATAACAACTCTGCTTATAAATATAAAGAAAAATAGCCGCAAACAAAAAAATGACCAGCAATACAAAAATTCGCAAAGAAATTCGAGCTAAAAGACAAAGCCTTAGTCTAAGACAACAACAAATAGCCGCCGAACAGCTTGCTATTCAACTGGTTAAACACCCCACCTTCCAACACAGCCAAAATATCGCCTGCTACCTTGCAACACAAGGTGAACTCAGTTTAAGGCCGTTTATCGAGACCTGTTGGCAATACAATAAAAATGTTTACTTACCCGTTTTACAACCCCGTAACCATCATCCACTGTGGTTTGTGCCATTTACGCCAGCAACAACACTTATTCCTAACCGTTACGGTATATTAGAACCTAAGCACCAAAAAAATCAGCGCAGTAAAAAAATAATTACACTCGATAGTATTTTTTTACCCCTCGTTGCATTTGATTTGAATGGAAACAGGATTGGCATGGGCGCCGGTTACTATGATCGCACCCTTAATATGTTAAAAACACGTCGATATTGGTTAAAACCACGCTTAATAGGTGTTGGATACACTTTTCAACAGGTAAACAGCATAAAAACAAACGATTGGGATGTGCCAATGCACTTTATTAGCACCGATAAGGCTATTCACAGCATAAAAGAGTAAAACGATACTCTAGTTAACTTATATTTGCGCTTGTTAAAACCCTTCTAACACACCTCTAATAACATATTAAAAAAATGTCTCACATTTATTGTTCAAATTTATAAAAATTTTGCTTTAATTCACAAAAATTTATTCGTAAAAACATTTTCAGCACTAGTATTTTTCAAATACTAAAAATAAATAATTAAAAATAAAACCACAACACAATTTTTTGAACAAAAAGACCGTTAATAAAAAGAATAACAAACTTTTTTATACAAACAATGACTTTCAAACACATAGATTCAATGAATAAAGGCTGAAATAGATAAGATTATGCGTACATTTATAAAAATACGGTATTAAAAGGACTTTTTGAGTCAAAAATTTGTTTAATTTGAATAAAAAAATAAGTGTTAAAAAGCAATTTCTAACTTTTTCCATAAATTTCTATGCAAAATGTTTATAAAAGCATAACTATTTTTACTTTATTGGCAAAAAAAACTTAATTCAACAAAAAATAATAAAAAATTAAAGTTATTTAAATTTAATGACGAAAAATTACGTTTAAAAAAGTTATTTAAGACAAAAATAAATACTTTTAACAAAAAATTTATAATATTGTGCGTGAAAACAACAAAAACCTGTAATAACAATGCTTAACAACGAAAAACTATAAACATTACTAGCATTTTAATATAACTTAGCTATACTCTCTTTCGAATCAGTGCTCACTTAGGAGATCGTAAAGATGGCAGCAAAAAAGAAAGCAAAGAAGAAGGTTGCAAAGAAAAAAGTAACCAAAAAGAAAGCTAATAAGAAAGTAGTTAAGAAAAAAACTAAAAAGAAAGTAGCTAAGAAGAAAGTAGCTAAGAAGAAAGTAGCCAAGAAAAAAGCCAAAAAGAAAGTGGCTAAGAAAAAGGCTAAAAAGAAAGTAGCTAAGAAAAAGGCTAAAAAGAAAGTAGCCAAGAAAAAGGCTAAAAAGAAAGTAGCCAAGAAAAAGGCTAAAAAGAAAGCGGCTAAGAAACGCAAATAAACGGCAACGTAAATAAGCGTTTTAAAGCTTTAAAATTAAAAAGCCTGTAGTGATACAGGTTTTTTTTATTTAAAAATTTGCAGCTCGGATGAAATGAAATGCGGGGAATAATGCGCAAATATCCCGGGTTCCGCTGAGCGGCATCCAGGCTACATATAGTGATAACGGCTTTTTATTGAAAATAATGTTTTTAGCTTAAAAAAAGTTCAAATGCAGGATTATCTGACTCATCCCAGTAGGGATACTGTATTTTATCTAAAAATTCCTTAAATTGTACTTGTTGGTCTTCCGGAACCTGAATCCCAACCAGGATCCGTCCATAGGCTGCACCGTGGTTACGATAATGGAACAAACTTATATTCCAGTCCTCACCCATGCGATCCAGAAAACGCAATAATGCACCTGGACGTTCCGGAAATTGAAAACGATACAAGCGTTCATTACTCAAAGACTGGCTATGACCACCCACCATATAACGAATATGAATTTTCGCCATTTCATTGTTAGTCATATCAATAACCGGGTAATTTTTTGATTCGAGTAGCGATATCAATGCTTTTTTATCTTTTTCACCCTGTTCCAGCTTTACACCAACAAAAATATGCGCCTGATGATTGTTTGCATAACGATAATTAAACTCGGTAATACCGTGCTGCCCCAGAACTTTACAAAAAGCACGAAAACTACCTGGGGTTTCTGCAATCGTCACCGCCAAAATAGCTTCGCGTTGCTCACCAAATTCCGCTCGCTCCGCGACATGCCGAAGCCGGTCAAAATTAATATTTGCACCACTTACTATAGCAACAAAATTTTTGCCCACCATAGTATGCGTTTCTAAATATTGCTTTATTCCGGCAACCGCCAGTGCGCCGGCAGGTTCAGCAATGGTGCGCGTATCATCAAAAATATCTTTAATCGCAGCACAAATGGCATCGGTGTTTACAGTTAAAACCACATCTACGCACTGTTTTGCGATGCTAAAGGTTTGTTCACCAATCTGTCGTACCGCAACACCGTCAGCAAAAATACCCACTTGTTCAAGAATCTGGCGTTCGCCTGAGGTCATCGCAATATCCAGACAAGCTGCGTCTTCCGGCTCCACTGCAATAATTTTAATCGCCGGATTTTTTGCTTTTAAATACGCACCAACACCGGCAATCAACCCGCCACCACCAACAGGAATAAAAACCATATCCATTGAATCGCATTGATCGAGTAATTCTTTTGCAATGGTTCCCTGCCCCGCAATCACATCTAAATCATCATATGGATGCACAAAAACCTGACTGTTCTTGCTCGCTAATTCCCGCGCCTTAAGATAGGCATCATCATACGTATTGCCGTGCAAAACAACATCGCCACCAAGGTCACGTACAGATCTTACTTTTATGTCCGGTGTTGTTTTTGGCATAACGATCACTGCCGGTATTTGCAGCTTTTGCGCCGCCAGCGCCACGCCCTGCGCATGGTTTCCAGCCGAAGCTGTTATCACCCCACGACTGCGTTCTTCCTCACTCAATTGTCGAATTTTGTTATATGCACCGCGCAACTTAAAGGAAAAAACCTGTTGTGTGTCTTCTCGTTTTAAAAACACCTGATTATCAAGCCGCCGGGATAATTTTGCAGCCAACTCCAGTGGTGATTTAGCTGCAACCTCATAAACCGAGGCTCGCTCAATCCGTTCAACCATTTTTATTATTTCTTTATGCATAAATTCTTTCTTCAATACAGGACATGAGTGTCAATGCTTACTATAATGGTGGTTTTCCTAATCAACAATGTTTTTCGTCACTTTTAAGACCTCGTTTCAGAATTAGGACACAAATACAGAATAATGCGGAGAAGAATAAGATGACTCAAGATGAAATGAAACAAGCCGTTGCAAAAGCGGCTATCGACTATGTAGAGGCCGGCACCATTATTGGCGTAGGCACCGGCTCGACAGCCAACTTTTTTATTGATGAACTGGCTAAAATCAAACATAAAATTGATGGCACAGTAGCCAGTTCAGTTGCTAGCGCCGATCGTTTAAAAGGCCATGGTATTGAAGTATTTGACTTAAATAACGTCAGCGAAATCTCCGTTTATATTGATGGCGCAGATGAAACCAACCGTCACCTTCACCTGGTAAAAGGTGGCGGCGGCGCACTTACCCGAGAAAAAATTGTGGCGGCAGCCAGCCGAAAGTTTGTTTGTATTGCAGATGATTCCAAGCTGGTTGATATTTTAGGTAAATTCCCCTTACCGATTGAAGTTATTCCCATGGCACGTAGTTTTGTAGCACGCGAAATTGCAAAACTCGGTGGTGAGCCTGTTTTACGTGATGGCTTCACAACCGATAACGGCAATGTGATCCTTGATGTACATAACATGGAAATTATGGAACCCACTGTACTAGAGCAAAAACTCAATAATATTACCGGTGTGGTAACCAATGGGCTATTTGCCATTAAACCGGCTGATGTTTTGTTGCTGGGTGGGAAAGATGGAGTTAAAGTTTTAGATTAATAAGCCAAAAATCAGTCTATATCGTCAGCGGGGTATCCTCTCCGCTGACAGCCAAAGGGGAAAGCTTCGCTACTCCTCTTTTTTATCCTTTTCTCTCACAGTATTGCGAACTCCATTGTTTCATGCACTTCATAGCAGACATGTTGATGAACGGCATATTTTTATGCGGGGAAAAGAGGAGCTCACCCCGTTGATGATATATAATTGATCTGGCTGGCTTATCTTTTTATTTTACAGCGATAATAATTAAGGTACATATTTTAAAATATGTTACATACATTAAAACTTCTGTTGCCGGCACTGTTACCTTCCTGGAATTTTTTCGATGTGATCGCACCCTCACCACGCATTCAGTTTGCGTTGCTGAATACAAAGGATGAAACACCTCAGCAATGGCAAACGTTCAGACCACGCCCGGATAATATTACGTTTAAACAAATGCTAAAGCGAATGCTCTGGAACCCAGGGTGGAATGAGTCGCTGTTTGTGATGAGCTGTGCTGAACGTATTATCGCGCAACAGACTCAACCCTTGATACGCCAACACAGTGAAGATGAAATATTAAAGCGTATTAGCCAGGAATTATCGGCAACTCTATCCCTGGAAGAACACTATCTGCAATTTCGATTAGAGCTGGTACAGCGGCAAGGTGAGAAACTCCGGCATGATATTGTCTTTCAGTCGCGTATACAGGCATTATAATGGAATGACACAAAATGGATTTTGATACAGCCATCCGCCTGACCGAAATTTTACTGGGCTTTGCCTTTGCCCAGCAAAGCATTGAGCATATAGTGTCCTTTGCTAATGAGCGCCGCTTGTTTTTAGCCAGGCTACTATTGGCCATCCTGCTGATTATCGGCTTTCAGACTATCTGGGTAACCAGCTTGTTATTGTTATTTGGGCTCGCCATTTTACACCGTTTTCAGGGGCCTTATAACGGTGGCGCAGATCGTATGAGTTTGCTGGTTCTACTTTGCTTGTGGTTAGCACTCATTGCCCCAACTCGCTACTGGCAGGAAGTGGCCTTTGGTTACCTTGCCCTGCAACTGATTTTATCTTATTTTATTTCTGGCTGGGTAAAAATTGTAAATCCCGACTGGCGCAGTGGCCGCGCCTTATGTGATGTTTTTCAGTTTTCTGCTTACCCGGTTAGCAAGTCACTTCGGCGCTGGGCAGCATCACCCCGGTTACTTTTTTTTATGTCATGGGGGGTAATGCTTTTTGAATTACTCTTTCCGTTTGCATTACTGTCAACGACCAGCCTGTATATTGCACTGGCTATTACTGCCAGCTTTCATTTTTCGAATGCGTGTTTTTTTGGGCTAAACCGATTCTTCTGGATATGGATTACCGCCTACCCTGCCCTGCTCTGGTTTCAACAACGAGTTTTCGCTACACTGTAAGTATTCTACCCAATCGTTGCAGCGTTTATGAGTCAAAACGAAATACTGTTAATCTACGATAAAAGCTGCCCTGTCTGTCGCTATTATTGTCAGATCATACAAATTAAAAAAACGGTTGGGCAGCTTAAAATAGTCAATGCACGCGAAAATTCAGCTGTAATGGATGAAGTCACCCGCCAGGGACTGGACATAGATGAAGGCATGGTTTTAAAAATAGAAAATAACTTTTATTCCGGTGCAGATGCAATCCATAAACTGGCCTTAATCAGCACTCGTTCAGGCATGCTCAACCGCCTTAACTATGGGTTGTTTAAATCAAAATTTCTTTCGACTTACCTTTACCCTGTTTTACGTTTTTTCCGCCATTTACTTCTGAAGCTCCTGGGCAAAACTAAAATTAATAATCTGGGGCGCTCAGAAAACACTGATTTTTAAATATTATTGGCTATTGTTCTTTTCAATACACAAATTTTTCTGTAATATTTAGCCAACTATTTACCCTTGAGAGCGTACCAAAATGCCCCGAATTTTACTTATCACCCTGTTCGCTAGTACTTTCTTCCAGCTAGCCTGCACCTGGGCACCACTATCACAACGGGGTGAAAAAGTACGGGTGCTGGAACCGTATGAAATTAACAGTTGTGTTAAAAAAGGCAAGGCAACGGTTTCGGTACGCGACAAAGTAGCCGGTATTGAGCGCAATAAAACGGAAGTCGCAAAAGAGCTACAACGGCTGGCACGAAATGCAGCCCCGGATCTCAATGGTGACACGGTGGTTGCCGCCTCACCGATAAAAATGGGAAAACAAACCTTTTATGTTTACAAGTGTGTTGATCCCCAAAACTGACCTCCAGCCTGAAAGTAAGCGCTGAAACAATTATATATCATCAAAGGGGGGGGACTCCGCTTCTCCCCTTTGGATAGCCCAACGCTTTTGTGCTCGCCGCCAACGGGTGGGAAATCTAGATTAAAAGATATCTACAACACGCCTGATATTAATTTTATACCGACCAGAATGGTCACAACCTCAAATGTGCGTTTAATTATTTTATTGGATTTAACGATCGACAAATGGGCTCCGACATACCCCCCAAAAAAGGAACCAACCAGTAGTACCGGTATCCAGTCCCAACGCACCTCCGTTTGCAACACCAATGTTAATGCCCCGCTACCATTCCAGAATAAGCCCACCAGAATCAATGTATAAGCAACCGCTGACTTATAGTCCAGACCAAACCAGTAAACAAGCCAGAGTGTGACGAATAGCCCTGTTCCGGAAGTAAGCGATCCGTTTAAAATACCGATAAAGAATATAACAAAACTGCCGATTAAGTACCCTGTAAAGGTTCGGTGTTTTAACTGCAACTGTTGCCCCAGGGCAGGGCTCAGCCAGGAATATGTACCCAGACCAATAGTTAATACA
>QIKU01000196.1 GCA_003232015.1 Gammaproteobacteria bacterium | reverse complement strand
ACCACCACCGCACGGCCGGTATCAAAATTTGAGCTATAGCGTGGCCCGGTGTCAAAAACAACCGTGTGGGATTTTGTCTGGATCACAGCAGACAGCCCCTGCCCCACATCCAGCACGGTAACCCTGGCTTCACCCTCCTTTAATGCCGGTGCGGAGTAAAACAATAGTGGCAAAAATAAAATAAAAGCCAGCCAGCGCATGGGCGTGCCCTTTACCGTTAGCCACAAAAGAATGGCCAAAAAACACAAGACCAGTAGCCACGGTGATGCGATGGCCAGTTCCAACGTTGAAAAGGCGCTATTTGCCAAGGCTTCCAGTAACTGCCATAACCGGCTATAGATAAAATCGACCAACCGAAAAAGTATATTCGCCAGCGTTGTATTTAAAAATAAAAGACCCGTTGCGATAAACATTAAGGGAACAACCGCCAGGCTCATCACAGGAATAGCAACAAAGTTGGCCAACGGAGAAACCAGCGAGGAAGATTGATAAAAGAACAAAACCAGTGGAAACATTGCAATGGTCAGCGCCCATTGTAGTCGTCCAAACTGCGCCACGCTGGTGTATGTTTTTTGAACAACACCCGACATAAGGCCAGACTGGTTCTGGCTCACTTGCTCGTTCAACGACCGCGCTACAGTGTGCGCCGGCCGTTGCATTAAAAAAATAATCAAACCCACCGCCAGAAAGGACAGCCAGAACCCCTGCGCCAGCACCGCTAGCGGATCCAGCAATAAAACTAAAATAAGCGCCAGCGCGATGATTTTGCTCGCCGGTAAAGGTGTTCGCTTAAAAACAATATGCAGCATAGCAACCGACAACATCACCAACGCACGCTGAGTTGGAATGGTAAAACCTGCCAGCATGGCATACAGTGCGGCTGCCAATAATGCAGCAACGGCTGCGACCTGAGGCGCAGGCAATATTAAACACCCCCGCCCACTTAAGCGCCATAAAAATTGACTTAAAAAATACACCAGCCCCGCAACCAGACCAATATGCAGGCCGGAAATGGCCATTAAATGAATGGTCCCCGTGCGCTGAAATATTTGCCATTGGGGTGCGGTTAAGCCACTGCGATACCCCAGTATCAAGGCCTGCGTTAAATGCTGGATAAATTCTGTATTTTCACCAATCGCCAAACCGCCCGCTATTTTATTAAGTATTCGCCAGCGGAGTTTAAGCAATGATTTCGATAAGAATAGTTCTGAAGAATACTCGCTAACAGGCTGATTATACTCACTATTCCTGATGTAACCTCGAGCCTGAATACGCTTCTGGTAAAGCCAGCTTTCGTAATTGAAACCACCCGGATTACTGAAGCCATAGGGTCTTTTTAAGCGCACCGTGAAACGCCAGAATGCCCCTGCTTCTATTTCTGAGGGCGGTCGGTACCAGCTTAAACGAATACGTTTTGGAAAATGCGCCAGTGACAGGTTATTGGGCTGTATAATACGGGTTAAAGTAAAGTCAAACCGAACACGTTGCGAGCCAAAAGTGGCGTTGTTTGATTCTAACGTTGGTGAAACCGGCAACGATGAAACCATCCCCTCCACAACCAAATCCACGCCTTCATATTGTGCCGGTAAACGCTGCCCCATCATCCAGTGGGCATGGCCAAAAGCCCAGGCAAAACCAAAAGCAAAACCACACAGCGTAATAAGCAAGCCACGATTTTTGCATTGTGTTGAGTTTGCAACCCGCCAGTGCAAAGGCTTAAAGAGCACAACAAGTAAAAACACAGCAACAAGAGCAACCGCACACAGCCAGACTTTATCAGGCAAAGATGACAGTTGCTGTACACTCAATATTCCCGATAAAAATGCGATAGCCCAAAGCCGCACAACCAAATCCTTTTAGTTTGTTTTCTTAAGCGTAGCAAATAACACTCAACAGCAGAAGCCAACTGGCGTATAATAAGTAGCCAGTTGCTTCTCTAGTCTTTCCAAGGGGTTCTGAATAAAGCTGGTATGCCAAGAAAATTTCTAAAACGTTACTTGCCCGATCATGAAAAGATTCGTAACCATAAAACCTTAAACCGTTTTTTTGGCACTTTGCTGCACGACCCTAACTTGCTTCATATTAATCGACGCTCCATTTCCGGTGCTTTTTTTGTTGGCTTATCGATGGCCTTTGTGCCCATTCCATTCCAGATGGTGTTAGCCGCCGGGCTTGCGATTTATTTTCGTGTAAACCTGCCTGTTTCAGTCAGTTTGGTCTGGATAACCAACCCACTGACTATCCCCCCCATTTACTACTTTTGCTATGAACTTGGGCAATATATATTAGGCGGCACCACCGAAGACATTGTTTTTGAAACATCGCTCGCATGGCTACTGTCGGTGTTCTCGGAAATTTGGCAACCGCTGTTATTAGGTAGTTTTATTGTCAGTATAGTGAGTGCAACAATCGGCATGATTATCGTGCGGCTGTTATGGCGCTTGCAGGTTGTACGACGCTGGCAAAAAAGGAAAGACAAACGTTTAAACCTTAAGGATTCAGAAAGCTCGGATTAATTCGTGAACAAAAATATTGATGACACCAGAGGCTGTTAACCACTAACCCACCAACACCCCACTATCCAGTTGATAAGTTTTATCCATTCTTTTCGCTAAACGTTCATCGTGCGTAACGATAATAAAACTGGTTGCCAGTTCTTTATTCAACTCTAACATCTGCGCATAAACGACTTCGGCTGTTTTAGAATCCAGGTTGCCGGTGGGCTCATCGGCTAAAATACATTTAGGCGAGGTCACTAGCGCCCGCGCAATGGCAACACGCTGCCTTTCACCGCCGGATAATTCACCTGGCTTATGCAGTTGCCTGGGTTTTAAGCCCATACGATCTAACATGTCGGCGGCCATAGCGGATGCTTGCGACACACTCACACCACCAATTAATAAAGGCATAGCGACATTTTCAAGTGCGGTAAACTCAGGCAATAAATGGTGGAACTGGTAAATAAAGCCAATCGATCTGTTTCTTAACTGGCCACGCTCTGTTTCAGATAATTTAACTAATTGCTCGCCGTCCAGAATAACGTCACCGGAGGTGGGTAAATCCAGGCCGCCTAATAATTGCAACAAGGTACTTTTACCTGAGCCGGAAGCACCCAAAATAGCAACCTGCTCACCTTGTAATACAGAAAAACTCACATCATTTAAAACATCAACGTGCATAGGGCCTTCGGTAAAGGTTTTTTTCAGCGCGATGCATTCAACAAGTAGCTTACTCATAGCGTAATGCCTCGGCAGGCTGGGTTTTACTGGCTCGATAAGCTGGGTATAAGGTTGCAAGCAGCGAAATAACTAACGATACCAGTGAAATCGTACCCACATCGCTCCAGTGCAAATCAGATGGGAATTCACTAATAACGTAAACAGAAGGGTCAAGTACGCGCATACCCAGCAGATTTTCAACAAAGCCAACGATGCTACCCAGATTAAGCGACAGGAGAATGCCGCCACCCACGCCCAGTAATGTGCCAAATATACCAATCACGCATCCCTGCACAAGAAATATTTTCATAATGCTCGACGGTGACGCACCAAAGGTACGTAAAATAGCAATGTCACTTTGCTTGTCGGTTACCAGCATAATCAATGTCGATATAATATTAAACGCAGCAACGGCAATAATTAAAACCAGTAAGATAAAGATCATGCGTTTTTCAATCTCAACTGCACGAAACCAGTTGCGATGTGAATAAGTCCAGTCCCGTACCCAATAACCAGCCAACACGCCTTTTTGCAGCTCGTCACCCACCTCTTGTGAATCCAGAACATTGTCTATTTTTAAACGTACCCCGGTCACATTGTCATATTTCTTGAATAAACGCGCAGCATCTTTAATATTGATAATGGCCATGGTTGAGTCATACGGAAACATATCAACCTTAAATGTACCGACAACTTTAAAGCGTTTTAAGCGGGGCAAAACACCTGCGGGGGTCACGTTTACACTGGGTGTTACCATTGTTACTTTGTCGCCCACCACAACCCCTAACGTTCGAGCCAAATCTCGCCCTAAGACAATACCAAATTGCCCGGCAACCAGATTGTCTAGCTCACCAATTTCCATTTTTTGTGCAACTTTGGAAACATCCTTTTCCTGCTTTGGATCAATGCCCCGGATAATAACCCCGGTTACATTGCTACCATAAATTAACATTCCCTGGCCATCGATATAGGGTGCTGCCGCCCGTATGTGAGGGTTCTTTTTTGCTTGTTTTATAACAACATCCGGCGTGTAGAGCTTGCCATCAAAGTTTGTCACAGTAATATGTGCCACCATATCAAGAATTCGGGTACTCACTTCTTTATGAAAACCGTTCATCACCGACATAACGGTAATAAGTGCGGTGACACCCAGTGCAATACCGGCAATAGAAAAGAAAGTAATAAAAGATATAAAGTGGTTGCGGCGTTTTGCTCGCGTATAACGCAGACCAATAAATAATTCAAAAGGTTTATACATGCGCGCATTAAACCATAAATAGGCCTGTCTTTACTATGAAATTTTAAGGAGCCTCTGAATAAACTACCCCCGCCGCAAGCGGACGGGGTATTAACGCCTTAAATATTGTAGCCTGGATGCAATGCAATGCAGTCCGTGAAATGTGTAGCTCCAGTCTCCCCGGATTACGCTACGCTACATCCAGGCTACACGTTTCGTTTTTTATATCTACGGGCAAGCTTCAAAAATCCTCATAAGCCTGAACTTATTCCCCCATAAGTTGCCGTATTTCATCCCAGTCTTTATTTTTTGCCACAACAAAAGGGTTTATATTCATCTTTTTAAAAAATGCGACACCTTCAGGGATATCCTTAAAATCCAGAATAGCCTCAACCATTCTTTTTCTAACAGTCGTATTCACACGCGGGTGAATAACAAACGCATAAGGGGTTACCCCTTCAGACGTCCATAATATTTTTAGCTTGCTTTTAATTTCTATTGGCAGTTTGTCAAATGTTTGTTGTTCGCCGCCTACCGCATCAGCTGACCCGGCCACTACCCGCGAATACCCCTGCGCCGCTGTTTCAACATAACTATGTATAACATTAACACCTTGTGCATATAAATTAAGACGCGATAGCACACTGGCTGCAAAAGCATTCTCTGGCGAGATAAAGCGCAAACCATTTAAGTCTTTGATTGATTGATAAGAACTGTCTTTTGTAACAACAATGATGGCTTTTAATTCTTTCTGCCCTTCTTTCACTACCGGCTGATAACCCACATAACGGTTTGCTTCAATAAATAATTTTGGGTTGATATAGGCTAAATCAAACTTACCGGCAAATAACCGGTTCTCGAATACAGGAATTGTTGGCGAAGCCTGCAAGTGCAGGGGGTAATTTGTTTGCTTTTCAATATGTTTAATTAAAGGAAGCCACCCAGCCTGTTGCTCTTTTGTTAAATGCGGCGAAAGACCAAATAACAAAGCATTATGGCCGCTAGTTTCTGTCGCCGTAACTTGTCCGGACAAACCAAAAACAAATAAAACGCTAAGTGTTTGTATTATTTTTAAAATCATTATTTCCAATTACTATTTCTTATTATCAGTCAAACTGAATGAACTTACTATTATTCCATATACCGATAAAAATTACCGCGCTATCTGTTTTCTTATGCCAACCTGATATTCATCAGGTGGTAACACGTCTGACATCCATCACATTCTGCAACTGTAACAACCTGTTTAAAACACGACTTAGTTGATTAACATCTTTAATTTCTAAAGTGAAATGCATTTTTGCGGTGTTTTTATCTTTATCTGAACGGGTATTTGAAGATATCACATTTATTTTTTCATTAGTGAAAACCGCGAAAATATCCCGCAATAAATTAACCCTGTCAATCGCATAGATGCTTATTTCAACTACATAATGGGTTTCGCTTTGAGTTGCCCATTCAACCGCAATTAAACGCATTCGACGAATATCGTCCATCTTCAATATATTACGACAATCTTTTTTATGAATGGTAACGCCACGCCCCTGGGTTATAAAACCAATAATGGGATCACCCAAAACAGGTTTGCAGCACTGACCAATATGCGTCAGTAAATTACCCACCCCCTGAATAGTAATGTCACCGCCTGTTTCTCTTTGGCGAATGCGTGTAACCGGGGTAATGTGTTTTTCTTGCTGTTCTTTATGCGTTAAACGGTTAACGGCATTGGCCAGTTGAATGGAATTAATGTCTCCTCGCCCTATTGCCGCCAAAAAGTCATCCGTTTTTTCGTAGTGAAAGTGTTTAGCAATAGTATTATGGTTCAGGTTACGCACACCGAGGCGATTTAATTCTTTCTCAAGTACAACGTGCCCGTTAGTGCTGTTCTCGTCAACGTCCTGTAACTTAAACCAGTGACGTGCCTTGGACAACGCGCGCGAAGAATTTAAATAACCTAATTGTGGATTTAACCAGTCGCGACTTGGCTTACCATTTTTGGTTGTTAAAATTTCAACCTGTTCACCACTTTTTAATTCATAGGTTAACGGCACCATTCGACCATTTACTTTAGCACCCCGACAATGGTTACCCACTTCGGTGTGCACATGATAGGCGAAATCCAGTGGTGTAGAAGATTGAGGTAAGTCCATAACATCACCCGTTGGTGTTAAGACATACACCCTGTCCTGAAAAACTTCGGATTTAAACCTGTCAATAAAATCGCCTGCATCGCTGGCTTCTTCTTTCCATTCTAACAACTGACGTAGCCATGCGATTTTCTGATCGTAGTCGGCATTATTTTTACTTTGCTCTTTATAGCGCCAGTGTGCTGCCACGCCCCATTCGGCATGGTCATGCATGGCTTCAGAGCGAATTTGTATTTCTATACTTTTGCCGCGTGGCCCAATGACCGCAGTATGAATAGACTGGTACATATTTTCTTTGGGCGTTGCAATGTAATCGTCAAACTCATTGGGGATATGCCGCCATAGTGTGTGCACTACACCTAACGCTGCATAACACTGTTGAATATTATCAACAATAATTCGAATGGCGCGCACATCATAAAGGTTATGAAAGCTAATGCCTTTCTTTTTCATCTTTCGCCAGATACTGTAAATATGTTTCGGCCGGCCAGTTACCAGCGCATGAATACCTACATTGTTTAACTCATTACTCACAACTTTCACAATGTTTTCAATATAGCGTTCCCGGTCAACACGCCGCTCATCCAGACTCGAGGCAATTTGCTTGTAGTCAAATGGCTCAAGGTAGCGAAGCGATAGATCTTCCAGTTCCCATTTGATTTGCCAGATCCCTAAACGATTTGCCAGCGGCGCATAAATATCGATGGTTTCCTGTGCGATACGGCGTTGTTTTTTTGTTGATAAAAATTTTAGCGTACGCATATTGTGCAGGCGATCGGCTAGTTTTATCAGCACCACACGCACATCTTTTGCCATTGCCAGCAGTAACTTTCGTAAACTTTCCGCCTGAGCCTGATCATGCTGGTGTCGGTATTGATCAACCTGTAAATCAATCGCATGCATCTTGGTAACGCCATCCACTAACTCGGCAATGGACTCTCCAAATTGCCGCCGAATATCGTCCAGGGTAACATCCGAATCTTCGACCACATCATGCAAAAAAGCCGCCGCTATCGATTCATAGTCCAGATGCAAATTAACCAGAATATCGGCAACTGCCACCACATGGTTCACATAAGGCTCGCCTGATGCACGCACTTGTCCATGATGCGCCTTTTCGGCCAGCACAAAGGCATTTCGAACCAGTTCAATATCGGTCGGATTCGAGTCTGCGCCAATCTGCTCTAACCACTGATGTACCCCTTCACTGGTTGCGAGCTTTTCGGTTATCAATTGTGACTCAACGTAAACCATTGTGATCCTTTTCTTTTAACATCATATATAAGGCTGGATTTTCATCTCAGAACAGGCAATAATTAATTTAACTAGCCGGTGTAACATATTGAAAGAGCAACTCTTTCAATTAAAGCATCTTTAGCTGAAGACTGCGACTTTCTTACATAATATGCTTGTCGTATTTTAAAGATAGCAGACAGATTAAATTTATTCTTTGATGTGCCAGTTTTCCGTACCTTTACTGGCTCTTATCTTTACTCTTTAATCTTTACTGGCACTATGTAAACGGGGAACACAAAATGCGAAGAAAACACAAGCCGCAAGATCAAAAAAGATTAATATCACTGCCGGTGATATTCCGTTTAAGTGCATTGAGTCTAATTTTAAATATGGCGCCAGCACTCAGCCACGCCGAGACACTGCAAATGCCCACAGCGACCCCCACACCCAAATCTTATTCGGTGACGTTACCTGGCCGAGGCATGACCATGACCGAAGTACTCGAGAAATTTGGCGAGCCACAAACCCGGCAACCGGAAGTCGGCGAACCGCCGATTACACGCTGGGTTTATCCTGACTATGTTGTTATTTTTGAATACCAGTATGTGATCCATGCTTTAACAACCAACAAACCAATGGGCTTTATGCCACCCAAATCCACAAAAACTGATATACCGGAAAAAATGCAGTCTGAAAAGGCAGCTGAACCTGTCGCTGAAAAAAAGCCGGAAATAAAACCGGGGGAAATGCACAAACCTTCTCAACAGGAAGCCACCACACCACATGGGCATTGAGAATCAAGTGTTAGCGGTTTTGTGCCCACCGCAAGCGGTCACGGAAATTGGCTTTTAATATAATTTAAATTCCGGGAAAGGTGACTCAAGCTGCCAGCGGTTTTGCTTCTCATTATAAAGCCACACCTGCCTGTCGGTTATCACTCTTTCCATCCCCGACTTGTCGTAGTAATAACGAATATCAACCAGCAACTCGGTTTTTGAATGATCTGGTGCAATGACTTTTTCAATTGTCTTATAACTTGTAACACGCAACCCTTTTAAACGCTGGCGTTTAAAATCTGAAACTTTCTCCGGTTTAAGCTGTAATGCACGCGCACCATTATAATTGCGCCAACGAATAGCGCGCTCATAGGCAATAAGCGTGTTATCGAGTGAGGTGAGCGCCTCAGGCGTGTAAGCGCAGGATGTTAAGCTGAATGCCGAAAATGTAGCCACCAATAAAAGTAGCAGCCGGGTAAGATATTTTTTTATCATTGGAATAAATCATCATTTGTTATCAAGTTTACACAAATATAACAAATCAACTCTTTATTTCATATGATTTAATCAAACGTCATTAGTTTGTATTTGATTTGGAAATAAAACAGGCTCACTGTTTTTGGCGTTACCTGTGGGATATAGGTCACATTCAACATAATATTGCCCGTGCCAATCGCAATAAAGGGTAAAGCGCCAACAAACGGACTGTTATCCTTGTAATCTTTGCGTGTCATTACGAATGCAATTAAGGCTAAATCAACGCGCCAGCCATTTTTATCGTTCTCCAGTGGAATACGGTATTTATAGCCACCACCGAGGTAATTTGAAGTCTGTTTATTACTGTCTTTAAAAGTACTACCGGCAACAAAGGGGATCCATTTGTCTTCTTGTTTAAAGTCATACTCAAAACCGATGCCCCAGTTATTCTCATTGTAATTGCCGCTGCCCTGATGCAGCGCTTTACCATTTATTACAAGAGAGAGTTCATCCGCTGATACACTAAAAACGCCTAGACTCATAATGATAACTAACCATACTTTTAACATACTGCCACCACTTATATTTTGAACTTAAAAAAACATCTTCAAAGTTGAATATCGGCAATAAAAACAATGACTTAAATATATTTTCGCCAATTAAATGACGGCTTTAGACACAGTAAGTTAGGCTGACAAAATATTAACGTGACAATAATTTGACGTGAAAACAGCCGCAAATTAACGTCAAAAGATTGCCGAAAAAGGCGATAATTGTGATGGAATCGTGTATTTTTAGGCTGTTGATTAAAAAGAGAGCAATAAATGCCAATAAACGGTGAGCAAAATGAACGAAAAGTAACCAGTATCGGCAAGTATATGTTCTTTGGAATGTGGATAGGTCTACTGGCGCTTTTATCGCTGTTTTTTTACAGTTGGGAACAAAATGAATTTAACCCGAACCGGTCTATCGACTCAAAAGTAAATGTTCGTGGCCAAACTGAACTGGTTTTAACGGCAAACCGACATCACCAGTACATTGCAAATGGCTTTATTAATAATACCCCGGTGGTTTTTTTGCTGGATACGGGCGCAAACAGTGTTTCGATTCCAGAACACATTGCAAAAAAAATAGGTTTAAAGCGAGGCCGCCAACTGCTCTTTGAAACAGCGAATGGCACGGCTATCGGTTACCAGACAAAAATAAATAAAATAAAACTCGGCGATATTGAACTTGAAAATATCAGTGCCTCCATCAATCCCAATGTACAGTTTGATGAAGTCTTACTGGGAATGAGTTTTCTAAAACACATGGAGTTGGTACAAAAAAATAACACCCTCACTCTGCGCTACTAAACCACAATCCATCACCCTGGTAACTGGCATAAATTTAGCATGTAGTTTTGAATGCCGATAAACGGTAAAAAATTCATTAAAACCGTGGCATAGTTACCACATTATCCATTAAAACCTTGTTTTTAATCTAAAAAGACCAATACTTAACTATTTAAACAGGAAGTCACCAAAAATATGAAGGCAAAAATCATGAAACTAAAACTCATTACCCTATTAACTGCTTTGTTGCTTATCCCTAACCTGGCCAGTGCCGAGCTGGTTATTATTAATGGCAGCTCATGGGATAAAGAAATAAGCGGAACAATACGGGACAGTTCAACATTAACTGATGAAATCAACCTGCAATCAGATCTGAATTTGAACGATAAAAAAGAAACTTTTTTTCTAGCTTATATTGAGCATCCTGTACCACTATTGCCCAATATCCGTCTTGGTAGTACTGCGCTTAATTCAACGGGTACAGGTACGATCTCTCAAACATATAACGGGGTTAGCTTTTCAACAACAGTGACTTCAAGACTTAACCTGGATCATACTGAAGTGGGTTTGTACTGGAATATTCTGGATAACGTGGTTGGTTTTGATCTGGGTTTAAACGTTAAATTCTTTGACGGTTCAGTCTATTTATCCGATGGCACTAACACCGTTAATGAAGCCTTCGACGAAACGGTACCCATGCTTTATGCTGGTCTGCAAGTTGAACTACCTTATGGCCTGCAGATTGCAGGTGATATCAGCTACCTGTCATTTGATGGTAGCAGCTTTACCGACACCCTGATTCGCCTACGTTGGACATCCGATTACTTACTGGGTGTGGAACTGGGCTACCGCAGCTTTGTTATCGATTATCAAGATACCGCAGCCAATGAATATATCAATATTGATATCAGTGGCCCTTACCTTGGTGTACACCTCGCCTTCTAATTTAAAAACATCTGAAACAACACAAGCTTTTTCTGTAAAACCAGCTACTATTTTAAAATAGTAGCTGGTTTTTTTATCCCTGTTTTTTATGGCTGTTTTCGGCCAACGGTCTTTTTTAAAAGATGCTTGCTCACAAGGAGGATCCCATGCCTCATCAATCCAGAATATTTTTACTTGCCGTTGTGCTTTTGTTATATGCCACTACAGGCTTTAGCACAGAAAAGTCAAAGTTAAACTATACCCCGTATGAACCCCAGAAAGTTATTTTTGACTTTTACTTTGACCACCCGGATAAAATAAACACCGCTTTATACTGGATCCGTTCATTAATAACTCCGCTTATGGATTCACCCTATAATTACGCACCGGAGTTTATGGACATAAAAGTGATGATCCACGGCACTGAAATTGTCACCCTCGCAAAGAAAAATTACAACCGTTATAAAACAGCTGTTGAACGAATGCGCTACTACGACTCACTTGGTATACAATTCAAGGTTTGTTCTCTGGCAGCCCATGATTTTGGATATCAGGATAAAGACTTTTATGATTTTATTCAGGTCGTACCGTCGGCAATAACCGAACTTGTACACTGGCAAATGCAGGGATATGGACTAATCACGCCACAGGTTTATGATAAAAAATTCTCGACAGAAGAGATTCGTTAAAAAATTAACCACGGCACTTCGTGAAGCAGGCTCCCGCGGTGGTTAATCTTTTCTTTGTACAAATACAGAATTTATCCCTGTTCCTGCAATCAAAATCAATATAAAATACCGCGAATTCAATTATTGAACCGTTCATAGTCTAAATAGCTTCCATGCCAGATACTCACGATGCCAGCGGCATATTACAGCCCATTTTTGCCCCTGTTTATCCAGCCAATAATCAGCAAACACAATACTGGGGAAAGTTATACGGTAATTCACTCGCCCTCGCTTTGGTTGAAACGGCTAAAAAGGCGCAGCAACCTATTGTGGTTATTACCGGCTCCCCGGCAGAAGCGCATTTACTCGAAAGCGCGATTGAATTTTTCGCGCCCAAAGATGTTCCCTTGTTGCATTTTCCAGACTGGGAAACACTAAGCTATGATATTTTCTCACCTCATCAGGATATTATATCTGAGCGCCTAAGCAGCCTCGCAAAACTCCCTGAACTGCAAGCCGGTATTATCGTCCTGCCCATTCAGACACTCGCCCAACGGATTGCACCGCGTTCTTATATTACCGCACACAGTTTGGTTATGGATGTGGGGGATACCCTGTCACTGGATGATATCCGTGTTCGTTTTGAACAAACGGGCTACCAGTGTGTGTCATCGGTGATGGAACACGGTGAATTTGCCGTGCGCGGCAGCATTCTGGATGTTTTCCCCATGGGCAGTACCACGCCGTTTAGAATCGAACTGTTCGATGATGAAATTGAAAACATAAGAAGCTTTGACCCCGAAACACAACGCACTATTACTAAACTAGACAAGATACAGCTCTTACCAGCACGTGAATTCCCATTGGATAAAAATGGTATTAAACAGTTCAGGCAGGCATTTCGTGCCCGCTTTGAAGGTGAGCCACAAAACTGTAATATTTACCGCGATATCAGCAATGGCCTGGCCTCGCCGGGTATTGAATACTATCTGCCGCTATTTTTTGAACAGACAGAAACATTGTTCGACTATCTGCCTGATAATTGCATCGTCATCACCGAAAAGGCGATGCAAGATCAAAACGAAGTTTTCTGGAAAGAACTCAATGAACGCTATGATGCACGTCGCCACGATCTCGAGCGCCCAATATTAACACCCAACGAATTATACTTACCCATTAATGAGATTAACGCGCAGATAAAATCGTACCAACATATTCAATACCAACATTTTGAGCATGAAAATGCAGCCGCCATTAATTTTGATACTTATGTGCCTGCCAGCTTGTTAATTGATATAAAACTTGAATCACCCTCATCACGCTTACAAACATTTGTTCAGGAATATAAAGGACGAACATTATTTTCATCTGAATCAACCGGTCGGCGTGAAGCTTTGCTCGAACTTCTTCATGGCATTGATGTTTACCCCGATAAATTTGATAACTGGCAACAGTTTGCCAGCGCCGACTCAAAGTACGGGATTACTGTTTACCCATTAACGCAGGGTTTGCAGATTAACCAGCCTGAAATTTCGGTGGTTACCGAATCGCAACTGTATGGGAAACAGGTATTACAACGGCGACGGCGTAAAAAACAACAACGCGACAGCGATATTATTATTCGCAACCTCGCCGAGCTCAGCTTAAATGCACCGGTAGTACATGAAGAGCATGGCGTTGGCCGCTATTTAGGCTTAACCAATATCGAGGTTGGCGATATCGAAGCTGAATTTTTAATGCTCGAATATGCCGGTGGTGACAAACTTTATGTACCAGTGAACTCGTTGCATTTAATTGGCCGTTACACCGGCGCATCTCCCGACTCGGCTCCCTTGCATAAACTCGGTAGCCAACAATGGGCAAAAGCAAAACGCAAAGCCGCCGAACAGGTACGCGATGTTGCCGCTGAGTTACTCGACATCTACGCCAAACGTGAGGCAAAAAAAGGCTATGCTTATCATATTGATGACACACAATACCATGCCTTTGCAAGTAGCTTTCCGTTTGAAGAAACGCCCGATCAGCAAACGGCCATTGATCGGGTTATAAAAAATATGCGCAGTGACAAGCCGATGGATCATTTGATCTGTGGTGATGTTGGTTTTGGTAAAACCGAAGTGGCCATGCGCGCCGCTTTTATTGCCGTACAGGATAATAAACAGGTTGCTGTGCTTTGCCCGACGACCTTACTCACGCAACAACACCTCGAGAATTTTCGAGATCGGTTTGCCGACTGGCCAATAAGAGTTGACTCATTGTCACGCTTTAAAAGCGCAAAAGAAGCAAAAGCAACATTAGAAGAGTTAGTAAAAGGTAATATTGATATTATCATTGGCACGCATAAACTTATCCAAAAAGACATTAAATACAAGCGGCTGGGGCTGGTTGTTATTGATGAGGAACATCGTTTTGGGGTGCGGCAAAAAGATCAATTTAAAGCACTGCGCGCCGAAGTGGATATACTGACACTAACTGCCACCCCGATTCCTCGAACTTTAAACATGGCGATGTCGGGCATACGTGATTTATCCATCATTGCCAGCCCACCAGCTAAGCGACTGGCGATTAAAACCTTTGTCAGCCAATGGGATGATAATTTAATAAAAGAAGCTTGTTTGCGAGAAATAAAACGCGGCGGCCAGGTTTTCTTTTTGCATAACGACGTTGCCACCATTGAGAAACAGACACAAAAAATTGCCGAGCTTATTCCAGAAGCCTCAGTTGAATTTGCCCATGGCCAGATGCGCGAAAAGCAACTTGAATCCACCATGAGTGACTTTTACCATCAGCGTTTTAATGTTCTTGTCTGTACCACTATTATTGAAACCGGTATTGATATACCAACCGCTAATACTATTATTATTAATAAAGCCGACCGGTTGGGGTTAGCACAACTTTACCAACTGCGTGGCCGCGTTGGTCGTTCACATCATGGGGCTTATGCATATTTAATTACCCCACCGAAAAAACTGTTAACCGCCGATGCAAAAAAACGCCTCGAAGCGATAGAGTCTATTCAAACGCTGGGAACCGGCTTTACGCTGGCGACTCATGACCTTGAAATACGCGGTGCAGGTGAATTACTAGGAGATGAGCAAAGTGGCCAGATGATGGAAATTGGCTATACCATGTATACTGAATTACTCGAACGTGCTGTTGAGTCACTAAAGTCAGGCATTGAGCCTGATCTGAATAAACCCTTACCACAAGGCACCGAGATTGACTTACATATTCCGGCGCTTATTCCAGATGAATACTTAAATAACATTCATGAACGTTTAATTTTATATAAACGCATTGCCAGTGCCAAATCAAAAGAGGAATTAAAAGAACTGCAAGTTGAAATGATCGACCGGTTTGGCTTATTAGTGGAGCCCATTAAAAACCTGTTTCAGATTACCCGCTTGAAGTTACTTTATACCCGGCTGGGTGTTAAACGCATTGACCTGAATACACAAGGCGGGCGCATTGTCTTTAATGAAAAACCCAATGTTGATCCCATGCGTATTATTCATTTAATACAAACCGAATCTAAAGTTTACAAGCTCGATGGTAATGATAAGCTACGCATTACAAACAAGCTGGAAGATATCGACAAACGTTTTAAGTTTTTAGAAGATTTGTATCATTATCTTGTTAAATAACCTGAACTCGGGATAAGGAAATCTACATTGATAAACGGTCAATCCCATCTTTTTATTTGTAGCCTGGATGTAGCGCAGCGAAAT
>QIKU01000202.1 GCA_003232015.1 Gammaproteobacteria bacterium | reverse complement strand
GAAAATTAACCACGAAGAAGAGCCTGCCCCACGAAGTGCCTTGGGCACACAACATTTTTAATCTTTTCTTCGTGTACCCAAAGCACTTCGTGGGGCAGGCTCTTCTTTGTGGTAAAAATATAAAATCTACAGCTATGAACCCTAAAATACACCAAGAAATATTCAGCCGTTTAAAAGATCATATCCCCGATCCCACCACCGAGCTACACTACAACTCAACCTTTGAGTTACTGATTGCAGTTATCCTGTCAGCACAGGCCACCGACAAAGGGGTAAACAAAGCCACCGCTAAACTTTACAAAGTAGCTAATACACCGGAAAAGATTCTGGCACTAAAACTCACGGGCCTAAAGAAATACATTAAAACAATAGGGTTATATAACACCAAGGCAAAAAACATTATCGCCACCTGCAAAATGCTAATTGAGCTCCATAACAGCAAAGTCCCCGACAATCGAGAAGCCTTAGAAGCCCTGCCGGGTGTTGGCCGCAAGACCGCCAATGTGGTACTCAACACTGCTTTTGGCCACCCCACCATTGCGGTCGACACGCATATATATAGAGTGTCCAACCGCACCCGCATTGCACCGGGAAAAAATGTTTTAGAGGTTGAAAAGAAACTCCTGAAATTTGTGCCCGATGAATTTAAAGTGGATGCCCATCACTGGCTGATACTGCATGGCCGCTACACTTGCATTGCACGTAAACCACGCTGTGGTTCCTGTGTAATTGAAGACTTGTGTGAATTTAAAGACAAAAATATTGAGTAAAGCAAATGTTTGGAAATAATCGAAATGAAATGCGGCAAATGTTCTATACCGCCTGGAAAAACTTTAATAATAAAGCACTGCTACAGCCGTTGGAGCAAGTCATCGTAACGGTTATTCAGCAGCACCCGGAATACCATACGTTATTAGCAGACGAAGCCAGTATCGATAAAGACTTTACGCCTGAAATGGGGAAAACCAATCCTTTTTTGCATATGTCGATGCATATCGCAATACACGAGCAGCTCTCCACTCAACGCCCGGCAGCCATACAAAACGTATACCAATCGCTCAAAGAAAAACACAACGATGCACATCAGGCCGAACACGAAATAATGGAATGCCTGGGGCAAATGATATGGCAGGCACAACGCGACCAGACAAGCCCCAATGAGCAACACTATATCGAATGTATACAGCGCCTGTTACCTTGAAATATCATTATTTATCACAAATTTATAACATTTAGATCGTTTTCACACAAATTAAGTCTATATTAAGGTATTGTCGAACAGTAGATTGAACCTTTTTAAAACCACCTGTCATATCCTCCAGAGTGAAGGATGAAATGGATTTTACGCCGGTTTCAACCTATACGATATTAAAACAACATATTTTGTATAATTAAAAATATTAAATACAACGGAGAGAAATCCAAATGTCAAAAAAAACTATCAAACCAATCTCAATCGTACTTGGCGCTGTGTTCGCTGCAACACTGGCAGCCAGCAATATTGCTAATGCTTCAGAAGCAGGCGCTAACCCATTTGCAATGACTAACCTTGAAGGTGGTTATCAGGTTGCTAAAGATGGCAAATGTGGCGGCAATATGTCTGACTCTAAAGACATGAAAGGCAAATGCGGCGATAGCATGAAGAAAAAAGACGGTAAGTGCGGCGAAGGCAAAACCATGAAGAAAAGTGAAGGCAAATGTGGTGAAGGCAAATGCGGTGGCAAAAAGTCCATGAAGAAAAGTGAAGGCAAATGTGGTGAAGGCATGAAAAAAGACAAAGCCAAAATGGGCGGTAAATGCGGCGCAGACCACAAGAAAATGAATGAAGGAAAATGTGGCGGTCACTAAACCCGGCATTTACGCTATAACATGAGCAACAATATATTCCATGTTAATAGTGCGGGTATTGGTCTACGGCGAAGCATTATGGATTCGCTGCTAGACCAAAACCCTTCCCAGATTGGCTTTATGGAAGTCGCCCCCGAAAACTGGATTGGTGTCGGCGGTACTGCAGGTAAGCAATTCAGATCGTTTACCGAACGCTATGACATGATCTGCCATGGCTTATCCCTTTCTATTGGCTCACCCAGCCCGCTGGATGAAGCTTTTCTACATCGCCTAAAACGCTTTTTAGATGAACACCAGATTAAACTCTACAGCGAACATTTAAGTTACTGTAGTGATGACGGCCATTTATATGACCTGCTCCCCATTCCTTTTACAGAAGAAGCCGTTCATTACGTTGCAAAACGTATCAAACGCGTTCAGGATATTTTAGAACGCCCGATTGCCATGGAAAATGTGTCGTACTATGCCGCACCCGGCCAGGAGATGCCTGAAATTGAATTCTTAAATGCAGTTTTGGAAGAAGCCGACTGTAAAATGTTACTTGATGTAAATAACATTTACGTCAACAGTATTAATCACCAATACGATGCAACTGAATTTTTAAATGCAATTCCAGCCGATAGAGTCGAGTACATTCATATTGCAGGCCATTATGAAGAAGCAAAAGATTTAATTATTGATACCCACGGTGCCGACGTTATTGAGCCGGTGTGGGATTTATTAGAACAAACCTATCAGCGCTACGGGATTATCCCAACCTTATTAGAGCGGGATTTTAATGTTCCGCCGCTGCCCGAATTACTTATAGAGGTAGATCACATTCTTGCCATCCAGAACAAATGGCAAACAATAGAAAACGAACCCTCTCAGCAGGTATCGTAATGCCTACCGATAAAAATCAAATCCAATACGATTTTCAAAAAATACAATACACATTCACAGCGCATATACGGCAACCCAATAGCAATGCAGCACCTGCAAACATCGAAGATCGCCGTATGCAAGTTTATAACAGACTTTTTTATAATAATGTTGAAGATTTTATGTCAACAACCTACCCGGTACTGTGTGAAATATTAGGTGACCAGCGTTGGCATGCGCTGGTGCGTGACTACTTTGCAAACCATAAAGCACACACACCGCTGTTCCCGGAAATGCCGCGCGAATTTTTAGTTTACCTGGAAGACGAACGCCAGCCACAAACCGACGACCTTCCTTTTATGCTGGAGCTTGCCCATTATGAATGGATTGAACTTGCACTCGGTATTTCCGAACTCAGCAATGACCTGTCTCAACTTTCTAAGCAGGCCAATTTTTTAGATGAAGTACCGGTGCTGTCCAGTCTGGCATGGCTATTGAACTATCAATTTCCTGTCCACCAGGTTAGCAGTGACTATCAACCTGAACGACCCAGTGAACAGCCAACCCACATCGTTGCATCACGCCTGGAAGACAGTGCTCAAATCAGTTTCACTGAAGTAAACCCGGTAATTGCACGTTTATTACAACTTATCAAAGAAAACACACAGCTATTAACCGGCAAAGAATTACTGATACAAATTGCAAATGAATTAGGCAATCCGGATACCAACAGTATTATTAATTTTGGCCAACAGACCCTGAACGATCTAAACAACAAAGGGATTATTATTGGTACACGAAAGCAATAGTCCGTTCTGATTTTAACTTTTAAAATAATACGACAAGGAGTTCTTTATGGATAAGTTATTGCAGTTGCAAGGCTTGCTCAACCGTACACGCGCGGTTGACTTTTTAGCACCACTTGCACTTCGCTTATACCTTGCCCCTATATTCTGGATGGCAGGTATCAGTAAATACAACAGTTTTGAAGACACATCTGCCTGGTTCGGCAACCCCGACTGGGGACTTGGTCTACCCTTTCCAGACTTAATGACCTTTCTTGCAACATCCACCGAATTAGCAGGTGCCGTTATGTTGCTATTTGGCTTTGGCGTCCGCTGGGTTTCCATTCCGCTTATGTTCACCATGCTCATCGCCGTGGTTAGCGTACATTGGACACATGGTTGGCAGGCAATCGCAGACGCAAAATTCTGTTTATTTAATTGCAGTGATGCCATTGCTGCATCTGAAAAATTAAATGCTGCGAAAGAATTACTGGAAAAACACGGCAACTACGACTGGCTAACAGAACAGGGTTCAATTGTTATATTAAACAATGGTATCGAGTTTGCTACCACCTATTTTATTATGTTGTTGGCACTATTCTTTATTGGTGCGGGTAAATACGTCAGTGTGGATTACTGGATTGCAAAGAAATTTAATAATTAATCACATCACTGCTATCCCGTTAACTCATCATTTCCGCGTAGACACAAGCACATGGACGTGCGAAGCAGGAGCCTTTGCCGAGGAATCCAGACTGCATACCGAACAAGCACTTACTGGATACCCGCCTACGCGGGTATGACGATCTTGATTTCATGTTTATATTACATGTTAAGTACAATTCACCTTGATACATAAAGTTATTCTATAAGTTTAGCTATATTAACGGGGCAGCAGTGAAATCACATTATTTTTTTATACGGTATAGTTCTCCAATAAAACCCTTGATGCGCAACAGATCACCATCCAGTGCCGGATGGCCATGCCACCATTGATAATCCGGTGACTGGTGCGCTACACCCAGATAAACATTTTTTAAATGCTGCTGCATCTTCAATAATTGTACTCTGGCCGGAGCCAGTTCAGCATCGCTGAATTTCACGCTTACCCGTTCGATAAGGCTTTGGGCTTCACGTACTTTTTTACGACCTATTTCCAGCATACGCTCACCATTGTCAAACAGGCGCGAGATATAACGTGGTGCATGACAGTCCAGACAGGCTCTACGTGTTTGCTCCTGTACTTTTTTTGCTGCAGCCTTATCCATCAAATCATCACGTATACCTGCATTTACATTATGACCAGCTTTGTGCATATGACAATAACTGCAACCGGGAGCACGATAATTCGCGTCCGACAGTGGCTGGTTCCAGTCATAATATTTTTTTTCAAGTGTCATCAAAACACCGTGTTTCGATGTAGCATAACTGTGTACAACAGGATCTTTTTTGCCGCCGTGGCAATTGACACACGTTGAGTCGCGACGAGAGGAACTGGCTACATCCTGATGTAACTTACCATGACAGGCAACACAGTCAGTTTCTGGTTGGCTGCGGGCATGCGAACTACTGCGCCAGTCATTAATCAATTGAGAATTATTTTTTTTATGGCATTCCATACAGGCCTTGTTTTCGAAACTACCCACTGGAACCGTATTGTCAGCGGCGTATGCCGGTATACTGATAAAGTATAAAACAAAAATGCAATATAAAATAAACTTTCGGGATAATCGCGCAAACATCAATTATGCTCCCGGTTAAATTCAGTGTACTCACCTTTTAGCCAGATGTTCTGGAGTGTGGTTTCATCGACTTTAACTTTACCATGTGCACGCAGGCGTTGTGCATGCTGTTTTAATTCTTGCAGGCTTTTATCCATTGCCTTATGGCTTTTATTAACAAATGAAATATCACCATGTGCAGAACCCCGGTAAGCAGCCAGATTTTCGAAATACCACATTTCAAAATAATCCCGCTCAATAGGCGATACGTTATAAAAAGCAGAAGCTTGTCCTTCAAAAAAGCCAATACGTTCACGTTGAATTAAACTGTGCTTTGTATCACCAGGATAAACCGGACGTTGTTTTGCAGAGGGATACAGGTAATTATCGGCACGCAGATCCTTAAGAATGGCTTCTGCCTGATACAGTTTGTTCCATGCGCGTTTACGTTCTGCATCCATGGATTTAAGTTGTTGAGCTGACCAGTCAGCATCATGACAATCGCTGCACATTTTCACCCATTGTTTACGCTTAATTTCATTACCTGAACTCAATGGGTTAACCTGTTTAATACCAAATTTCCAGATGGGCTTATCTGCTACCTGATGTTTGCCTTCGTTCATATGACAGTAAGCACAGGTGGGCACTTTGTAATTCCCCTTACGCAACGGTTTTGACCAGTCCCAGTTTTCACCTTCAGCAAGATAAATCTGACCATGGGCAGAGTTAAAATAGGTTTCATCATCGGGATGGGGTGGGCCACTGTGGCAGGTAATACAGGCTTCCGGGCGACGCGCTTCTGCAGCACTGAATTTATGCCGGGTATGACAGGAGTCACACTTGGTGGCAACCGAATGGCATTGTAAACAGGCAGTAACCTCGGCTTTAGGTTTATCAACAAAATGTTTAGCGTCTAACGCACGTTCCATGGCCAGCGCATGGCTCGGAAAACCATAACGTTTCTCATCAACAAACTGTTGATGTTGGACTTTATGACAACTGCTACAAACTTGTGGCGTAGGCATATGAAGATCCTCATGGTTACTGCCATGACAGTCATTACAATATACTTTTTGTTCGACCTTTGAGTGACGTGATGCCTGCCAGTCTTTAACAATACCGGGGGTTATAGCCTGATGACAACTAATACATTGCTCACCTTTAAATTCACCCTTCAGTGTAGATACCGACTGGTAAAAATCATCGGGGTTCCAGTAGGCAAACATGGCATCAGGTAACCAGTCACGCGAATACAAACCTGCCCCGTCACCACTCTTACTCCAGTCAACATAAAAAAATCCTACCGGTACCGCAATAAGGGCAACAATGATCGGAATCCATATATAGCGCACTTTATTTGTTTTCACCGTAGACTCTTTCATGAACGCCCCTGCCACCAACGAATAAAGCCCAGCAACAGAAAAAGTAACACGCCAACCCAGAATAACCAGTACCCACCACCTTCAAGTCCCTGTTGAGTGCCTGCAATAACAGACTCGGGGTTTTCCATTAACATGGTGTGACCCTTTGTATGGTGTGCAAGAGTTGATGCACTCAGCACCAGTAATAACAGAGTAGTGAGTACTCTCATGGCAGATTCCTGGCTGCCATCGGCAACAGTTTTTTTTGTTTACCGGGTATTCTGATAGATTGCAAAAGCTGTTGATCAAGCCGAAAGTTTTTAAGCATACCTTCGGCCGCACATCGTCCCGCTGCAATGGCGGTCACCACCAGATCAGGGCCATGGGTATTATCACCCCCGGCATAGAATTTTTTGTGACTGGTTCTACCCTGCTGATTAATAATAATGGTGCCCTTCTCACTGGTTTCTATACCCATGCGCGTCATCCATGTTTCGACTTTATTAACCTGACCAATGGCAACGATAACAACATCACAATAAATTTCTGTCTTACTGTCATCGTGCTTAAAACCAATACCGCTAACAACATCCATGCCCTTTATTTCCAGTGGCTGATGGTTAAATAAAAATTGTATACCTTCATCCAGTGCAGCCTGTTTTTCTTTAGCTGAGGCACGCATTTTTTCTTCTGAACCACGACAGGCAACCATAACCATCAAAGCACCCTGGCGAATGGCTGAACGGGCACAATCCATCGCACTATCACCACCGCCTAGCACCACTACCCGTTTACCGGGCATTGTGTTGTTATCCTGTTGCAGATTAACTTTAGCAAGGTATGAAATAGCATCGCTTACACCTTGTAATTGTTGCCCCGGTACGGATAGCTTGCGTGAATATTGTGCGCCCGTGCCAAGAAAAATAGCATCATGGCTTTGCAGCAATTGTTGTAACCGATTTTCGTTTACTTCTACGCCCAGTTCAAAAATAACACCCTGCTGTCGCAATAAGTGATAGCGCTTTTGCAACATGCCTTTATCCAGTTTAAAAGAGGGAACACCTGTTTCCAGTAACCCGCCAATTTTTTTATCACGTTCATAAACAGACACTTTACAACCGGCTTTGCTTAATTCATCTGCACAGGCCAGCCCCGCCGGGCCTGCACCTATAATGGCAATGTGTTTATTTTTAGCAGTTGCTCTACGTTGCGGTTGCCAGTTGTTAAGCAGAACTGTATTTGTCAGATAGCGTTCAATGGCACCAATAGTGACTGCACCATCGGGTTCATTATTTTTAGTACAGGCACCTTCACAAAGTCTATGCTGCGGGCAAAGTGTTCCGCAAATCTCAGGCAGATTATTCGTACTATGCGCAATAACTGCAGCCTGTTGTATATTGCCAGCGGCCACCTGTTCCAACCATTCCGGAATACGATTGTGCAACGGGCAGGCATTACGGCAATTGGGAACACCACAATCAAGACAACGCGCAGCCTGTGCCTGAATATTTTCTAACGTGGGAGTCGTAAGAATCTCTGCCCAGTCTTTTTTCCGTTCGATAGCAGGCCGAGCTAGATTGTTTTCGCGTTCTATTACTACAGGCTTGTTTCGCTTTAACAGGTAACTGGCATTTTGTTGCAGAGATTTTTTAAACAAATTACGCACATCGGTAATTTCCAGCGCATCCGTTGGGCACGACACCACGCAACGCGCACAACCCATGCAGTCTTCCAGTGCAGTTACACGACCCGATTCATTACCCTGTTTCCATACCGGAATACCCATATCACAGACCTGTTCGCAACGTCGGCAATCATTACACTTGTCCTTATCCATGTTGATACCATAAAAACCGGCATGGTTAAGCAGACCAAAGGTTGCGCCATAAGGACAGAGATAACGACAATAAAAACGGTTGCCGACAATGGGGGCGATAAAGAAGCTACCAAAATAAGTCATTGCCACAATAAGATAAAAACCACCGACAAAGCTCACTGTCCATGAATTGGGCGGGAACTGGGTTGCCGCCATCACACCGACATAATAAACAAAGAAAATCCATTTGGAGTGCCGCAACTTCCAGGCCCAGTCAGAACGCAAAGTACGATCACGAAAAGCAAAGCCCACCGTTTCGCGCACACCAACACAGGGGCAATTGAAACCACAAATAATACGACGGCCAAACAAAAACACGGCAGCCAAAATTAAAAAGAAGGTAATGGTTCCTGGCACATGCAGGGAAGGAAACACCGGTTGTCCCCACAGAAATCCCACATAGGGTTCATGTACCGGATAAAGCCAGGGGATTAACCACCAGAATACCGTCACCATGGCAACCAGAATAATAAGCCGCTTGCGAGTATAGGTATTTTTTTCTGCTGCAATACGCCAGATACCAAAACCCAGGATAATGGCATATTCAGTATAACGGTTTAACCAAATTGGATTCTCAAACCACATCAACCAGGTTTCATTTAGCCAGCCCCCAAAGGCGAGCGTAAAGGCTGCCATGCTCAATAGCTGAATGCCGATACCATAACGTGATGGCATCAAATCCTGTTGTGAACCATTAACAACTCGGGGGTTATGAACCAGGATTTTTTCAGTTTGTGTTGCCATCATTTATCAAATATTTTTAAGGAAAATTTAGCCACTCGATATTTTTTTAGATCTAAACGTGCAAAGAAAAGCATTATTAACAACATTATTCAAGTAATTAGTTGAGTATTAGAATAGACCAGAGGGCAAAAATGTCAAGAGGAAATTTTAAACATTATCTTTGTTAGCTAATTTGCCTGTGTTGGTAAAGTACCTGGGGAATATAACTTATTGGAATTAAAGGAATTTTTAGAGGGTACAGGATGCCTTTAAGGAATTGGTGACAAATCTAAATCACTCGTATTTGTTACCGCCCCCCTTTTTTTACTCTATTTTAGATTAAAAGGCCTCATCCAATATTTATTCTGAATAGTAGTACGTGAAGATGGGAACATAGAACCATATAAAATAGCTTGTTTTAATTTTTCTGAATTCACGACTTTGCCGAAATGATGGTAAAACTTAACTCAAACTTTAGTATCAAAAATAGAAGATGTTTTAGCCGCCATAATAAAATCATTTTTGTGCAAGCCTTTTATTGTGTGTGTCCACCAAACAACCGTTACGGTGCCATACTCCACTATCAATAATGGGTGATGGTTTTCGCTTTCAGCCAGCTCTGCAACGGCATTAGTGAACGCTACCGATCGGGGATAATTTTTAGTCGCAAAAACACGCCTTAGTTTCTGAACATTCACCTCGGTTATCAACTCCCAGCCATCAAGCTCTAACACAAGCGCTTCTGCTTCCTGTCTTGAAATTTTAGTCATATTTACCTCAAGTTGTATAAGCTTTCTTTTTAAAACTTAACGATCAAGCCGGTAAATAACCCCGTTCCAGACAAATCATATAAGCGTCCGGTCGATGGGCTTATATAGCGAAATGATGACTCAACCTCTAATTCCACATACTTATACTGCACATAAATACCCATGCGTTCCCATTCATAGGTGATACCAGCAAACGCCTGATAGGCAAAGCCATCAACACGGTCATCAACAGCACGGCCAAAAGCATACCCTGCACCCAAACCAACATAAGGCATCCAGTGTGAATTTACACTATTGTTAAAATAATACTTCGCATCAAAGAATGCTATGTTTACTTTAAGCTCTCGATTAGACCCAGAAGACACAAACGTATTTTCAATGTGCATATGCTCTACACCTATCGCTAAACCATTAGTAAAACGATATTCATATTCAAAGCCATAAACATTTTTTGATTTTGTATCAAACAGAGAATTCCCGGTATTTGCGGCATCCATTTCATAAAAACCAACTTTGGGAATAATACGATGCTTACGAAAATCGGCATACGCCGTTGCCATAAAAAAGACCAGGCTAAAAAACAACCAGACCACAACTACCTTCTGCATAAAAAACCTCCTGTTTATTTATTCCTTGAAAAATAGTAATGTTAATAATTCGTATTTGTCACTGAGCCTGATTATTCTATTTATTTCACTCGATCTTTCCAATGACCTGGTTCTCTATGCAAATTTGAAACTGAAATTATTAATATTTCATTTTCTAGAACAGAGTAAATTAACCCGTATGGAAATCTTGCTGTTTGGCATCGTTTAGTGTTTTTTGAAAGTGGATGCCATGCTTTTGGAAAGTTGGATATTCTATCAAGAGTATTTAGCACTTCTTGTAAAAACTGTTGCCCTAAACCGGCAGACTGAAAATCATAATATTCTATGGCTTGATCGAGTTCGAATTTTGCTTCTTCTAGAAATGATATTTTCATTTATATTTAGATAAGACTTCTTCTAGAGAAACTGCCTTAAGATTTCCTTGTTGATATGCTTCTAATCTAGATTCTGCTTCCTCTGCCCATAACTTATCGATATCTTTATCTGGCATATCTAGGCTAGTTATCAATTGATCGACTAGTTTTGCCTTTTCATTTGGGTCGAGCTGAATAGCTTCTTTTAATATATCCATCGCCGTTGACATAGAGCACCTATTTTATGTAAATAAATAATATTGCAAGTATAGCATAATAGTAATCTATTGATTTAATTGAAAATATAGCGTTCTAATAAGCGGCGCGCGGTAGCGCGTCCGAATGAGCGCGATGGAGCGTGTTGTTAGTTTGACTGTTTCGCTGGACTCCGAATTACTCGGATCCGTCAGGGATCCGTCAGGGTCAGAACACAGATACTGCTAATATTAGCGGTATCTGTGTTCTGACCCTAATTGTTCAATGGGCTTTGTAGTCCTTTATTTTTGGGGGGGGGTTGACACCACAGTCGCTTGTTATGCCTGCACATCTGATATACGTATAGCAAATTGTCTCTTATCTAAAGTAGCTTCTTTAAATATTACATTGCGATTTTCAAGTATCCTTCGAATTGTAAATCTATTATTTTTTCTCATTTTTAAACCGAAAATAATTGATTTTATATCACAAGGAAATTGAAATGCTTCACCACCTTTCGGATTAATAACTCTCCATTCTTTTTCATATTCCCAATGAACTGATTTGGTTAGCCATAATTTATGTATACCACCTCCGCTACTTGATACATCTTTTGCGGATAAAGAAGGTAATTCATTTTGATATTCTACAGGTTCCGCTTGTTTTCCTAGAATATTTTCAGGAGATCTTGAATATTCGATACAAAACCCGTAGTGACTATCAGCATAATGAGCCCACATAAGAATATCGTCATTTATACTGCTTAAGCTATAAATTCCAGAACATTGGAATAAATCGTAAACTGATTTACGCATTGTTTGGAAAGCATGTTTATCTTCTTCTCTCACCCCTAACTCATCTTGAGGTATTTTATCAGAATTTATTTCATTTTCAGCATATGTATCCTCAATAGCAACTTTGATGCTCTCCTCCATTTTTTCCTCATCAATATATATACCGCAATCAAAAGGATCGTTAAATGACCCAGGCGTTGCAAACCAAACAGCTTCATTGATTATTGCTTGAAGCGAATGCTCATTGAAAGCTCTATATTTAAATAGACTTGTTACTTCTGGATATTCCATAGAAATCCTTTTAAAGGTCAGCGGAAGGTCAGCGGGGTCAGAACACAGATACTGCTAATATTAGCAGTATCTGTGTTCTGACCCTGATTATTCTGACAACAGTTTTCTTTTCTGGCTCTTTAAGTTTTTCATTCATTATTTTCATCCTTGTTAACTTGTTTAAATTCTTTCAATTCTTCATCTGTTGGAATATAGCTGTCTGCATCATTTTTAACTTGTTTTTCTATTTCTTTATCAGATGTATTCTGAACATAAACATGATCAGTTCCCCCCTTCATCTTTTTTATTTCTTCTTTAGTTCTACGTACTATTCTTTCTTTCATCCTATTACCCTCGCTGAAAATATCATTTTGTCGTAGAGCTCACGTTCTTTTTTATTTGCACGTCTTGCTGAAATTATTCGTGTTACTTCTTCACCTTCTTCATAAACTCGAACTACATATACAACAAAATAAATATTAAACTTTGATTTCCCAATAATTTGAAATCTTGGTTCATCATAATTGCGACGATAATCTCTAACTTCTTATCGTTTAGGATCATCCCAAATATCAATCATATCTACAAAATCAATTTTCCTTTCCCTTAATGTTTTAAGCCTTTTATTTTCATCCCATTCAAACTCCATTTAAATTTCTCCTTTTTTGATTATTGAAAGCTAATAGTAATTCAGACAGCATGTCACCTAACATCTGACAAAACGAACATTACCCGCACTTTAAGCTTGTCCTTTATCATACCTGCATTGTGCCATAATGTTATTCGGTAACAAGCCAATAGTAATAATTTGCGGAAAAAAAAGCCACTTTAAAATAAAGTGGCTAGATTATAAACAGAGCTGGATTCCTACCCCCGCCTTCGCTGTAAGCAGGATCTACACAGGAACGGTCAGCGGAGTCAGAACACAGATACTGCTAATATTAGCAGTATCTGTGTTCTGACCCTAATTGTTCCTGGATGTGTATCAATAAATTGATACCTTATGCTTGGTGTCTCGCGAAGTAGGCTGCCGCCTTTTTTAATATTTCTCGCTCTTGTTTGAGTTGTACCACTTCTTTTTTAAGGGCAGCAAGTTCTTTTTCTGGCGGAAGTGTATGTTCATCTTCCAGAATTTCACCACGGTACTGGCTTATCCAATTGTAAAGACTGGGTTCATTAATACCCAGATCACGAGCGACTTGCGCCTGGGACTGCTCACTCGACAATGCTAAGCGAACAGCATCCAATTTAAACTCTTTTGTATATTTTCTGTTACTCATTTATAGACACCTCAATTTCTGTTAGTTTAACTTAGAAATGTATGTCCGTTAAATGGGGTACGCCTCAAGATCGGCTCATATGTGTTAGGCATTTTTTCATACTAATTTTAGGGTGCAATTCAATACCCCTTTTGATTCTATGCTTCCATTCTTATTCAGAAGTAAGCCATTCCTCAACCATAGATATGGTTTATCTCCTTTGTTTTTTCCTAATTCCATCATAATTATAGGAAAATCTACTACTTGGGATAACTTTAATTCTCTACCTTTTATATGTTCAGCTTTCACTAATAATCTTTTTCCATCTATTGAATATATTTTTAGTGTTTTATGTATTTCAATTTCTTTTAAAAAAGAAGCAAGCAAACCATTTGTCTCAAGCTCAAGAGCGCATAATATTTGTTCAGGTTTATCTCCAACTAATACTCTATATGGTTCTATTAATAGTTTTTGGTTTGAAACAAAAGTTATTTCTTTATCTAAATTATCGACAATTAGCTGACCTTCAAGAGATTGTGATATTTTTTTGCCATTGAATTCTATTGAAACTTCTAACGTTCCATTTATATTTTGAGCATGTATGATTCCATGGCATTTACGACATAATAATACGCACTTATCTAATTCTTCTAATTGTTCAGTTGATATGTTTCTACGAATAATGTTTTTATAATCATTTGCTTTTTCATCGGGCTTTATGTGATGAAACTCTAACATTCTATCGAATGTTCCATAACGTAAAACCATATCAATTACAGATGTACCACAACTAGCGCATCGATTCCCTTTGTACTTAAAAAGTTGTTCCCTTCCTTTCATTGTGTACCTTTATTTTCCTAACGCTTAAGCTGTGCGACGCGACGTAAGGAGCGTCCGAACGAGCGCATTGTTATGTGATTATTCAACGGCCATCTTTCTTCTCGGCGGCCTTTCTTGGTTTCTCAGGTAGTCCCTCATACATTGCATCCCATTTTTTAGGTTCAGAGATAGCAGCATTTACAATTAAATTTAGCAACTCAAAAAGACCGTTTGAAATATTATCTATGTCTTCTTCATTCATTTCGCCTGGGTGAACTGCATTATTACCGGTTATTCTTAATGTATCCGCAGCTCGAATTAAACGTTCTCCGATTTCTGGTTTTTTAGCAAGGGAGCGTATATCAGTATCAATATGCTCTCCCGGCTCACCAAGGTGGCGACATAATTTCTGTAACGCTAATCTTAAAAGTGCTGCCGCTGCTCTCGTGGAATGATTTACTACTATTCGAGCCTCATCATAATCAGCTTTTACATCTTCTGGCATGTCAGGTGCTGCTGGAGGTGCATCAGAAAGGATTGGTTCAACTAAGCGTAAGTTATAGTTAAAATTATCCTTTCGATCAAACATTTTCCAAACAGAACCTTGGCCACATGCTCTACAAACCAACATGTGTGTGTTAGTAACCATGTGCGTTGGTATGCTCATGTAATGAATATCACATAGAGAATTAACAGTACATATCGGGCAACTAAACCGTACATAGTTATTCTGAGTTCTTACTTGCAAAATTCTCATTGTGTTTTCCTTTTACACATAACGCTTTAATAACCTGGCGTTTTTTCTTACAGTATCTGTGTTCTGACCCTAATTGTTGCTAATTGTTGTGTATTTAATTCATTAACCTTGAGCAGTTTCATGTGTTTAATGCTTACTTCTATAAAATGATCTGCTTCCGTTACTAGAGAATTCTACTAAGTCTTTATCTTGTAAATGGCGTGCAATTGTAGAAAATAACCAGCCCGTTTTATTGTCTATTTTATTGCCTTGTGGGTATGCTGATAACTTTAAACCAAGTTGGTCTTTTATAAATGTTGCTGGAACCCACCCTTCGGCGTAACCGGATTCGGACTCTCTAATGAATTCGAGAACTTCATTTGACATTGAATCAAAATATTCATGAACTTTAGTTTTATGTCCCATTTTCTCTTTCCATTGTTTTTAAACATAACAGTGATTTAAACGGCGCGCCGTCTAATACCTGACAAAACGTATCTTACGACCACTTTCGTTTGTTCTTTATCCACACTAACATTGTGCCATAAGATAACTCAATAGAGAAACCAATACTAATAATTTGGGATAAAAAAAGCCGTTTTAGAATAAAACGGCTAGATTAAATGTATTTCGCACAAAGCAGATTGCCGCGCTGTCGCTCGCAATGACTGCCCTGTCTTACTTATTTTTTCTTTCGTGCCGCTATTCTCAACCGCAATGCATTCAACTTAATAAACCCGGCTGCATCTTTCTGGTCGTATGCGCCCTGGTCATCTTCAAAGGTTGCAATGTTTTCATCGAATAAACTATTGCTTGCCGACTGCCGACCAGCGACAACCACATTGCCTTTATAAAGTTTTAAACGTACTTCACCGTTAACAGTTACTTGCGATGCATCAATCATCGTTTGCATCATTTCACGTTCGGGTGACCACCAGTAGCCGTTGTAAATCATATTGGCATAACGTGGCATCAGTTCGTCTTTTAAATGGGCGACTTCTCTATCCAGTGT
>QIKU01000041.1 GCA_003232015.1 Gammaproteobacteria bacterium | reverse complement strand
GCGGCTAAAAACGCATTTCGATTCATATAGTATTTTGCGACAAATACTTCATAGCGTGCCAGGTTGTCACGCAAAAGCTTCATACGTTTTATTGCATCATTGCGATACTGGCTTTTCGGGTAGCGTTTTAGCAGTTCAGCAAAATACTGGAAAGCCTGGCGTGCTGCTTTTGGGTCGCGCTCGGCTTCATCCTGATTGAATAATTTACTAAAGAATGAGCTATTCACATCAAAAGCGGCCAGGCCTTTTAAATAATAGAGGTAGTCTACGTTAGGGTGGTTGGGGTGAAGTTTGATAAAGCGATCAGCCGATAAAATAGCCGTTTCAGGCTCGTTGTCTTTATAATAAGCATAAGCAATTTCAAGTTGCGCACGCTCTGCGTATTTACCGTAAGGATAGCGTGACTCGATTTGCTCGTAGAGTTTAATCGCATCTTCGTAGTTTGTATCATTTAGGTGGTTTTTAGCTTCTTTATATAGTTCGGCGGCAGTAATATCTTCAGGCAGTTCTTCTGCATTCATCCCGGCGCAGCCCTGTAAAATAACGAGACTAACAGAGATTAAAATAATATTAGGTAAAAAACGTTTCCAGCTTGATAAATTCATAAGGGCTTAATACTTTATTTAGGTAATTATGATGGATGCAGTATACTCTGATGAGTCGGCAGATTAAATGCCTGACTTTGTAACATTTACCTAAAAATAACAAAGATCCCTTAAAACCGATGCCAGTAGATCCTCAAATATTAAAAGCCATTGTACCGCAGTCACTCACAGGAAAGCGCCTCGATCAGGCCTTAAGCCAGTTATTTGACCAGTATTCCCGTGCCCGGCTAAAACAGTGGATTCAAGCCGGCCGCGTCAGCGTTGAGCAGCAACAGCGCAAGCCAAAAGACAAGGTGTATGCGGGTGAAAATATCATTGTTAAAGTTGAAGCCGAAGTCGAAGTGGTCTGGCAGGCAGAGAATATCCCGCTGAATATTATCTTCGAAGATGATGAAATTATTGTGATTAACAAACCGGCTGGCATGGTGGTGCATCCAGCGCCGGGTCATTCCGGCGGTACGCTTTGTAATGCCTTATTGCACCATGTGCCTAACGCGGTCAATTTACCGCGTGCCGGTGTGGTGCATCGTCTGGATAAAGACACATCGGGAATAACCGTGGTGGCTAAAACCTTAAGCGCACATTGCTATCTGGTTGAGCAATTACAGGCAAGAGAAATAGCCCGCGAATACATTGCTCTGGTACAGGGGGAAATGACCGCTGGTGGCACGGTGGATGCGGCGATTGGACGGCATAAAGTCGACCGCAAGCGCATGGCGGTGCGTGGTGATTTAGACAGCGGCGCAAAACATGCGGTCACCCATTACCGAATTCGACAGCGTTACCATGCTCATACCTTATTAGATGTAAAACTGGAAACAGGCCGTACCCACCAAATTCGGGTGCATATGGCGCATATTCATTACCCTATTGTGGGAGACCCTGTTTATGGTGGGCGGGTGCGCATCCCAAAGCAGTCGAGTGATAGCGTTCGCGAAGCACTTCAGCAATTTAAACGCCAGGCGTTACATGCGTATCAACTCACACTGTCACACCCGGCTACAAAAGAGCAAATGCAATGGCAGGCACCGCTAGCGGATGATATTCAGCAACTATTAACCAAACTCGAAGCTTTATGAGTTTAGGGAATAATTTGCCACCGCTAATAATACCAAACTGGGTTGTTTCAGAAAAAGTTCAGGCACTCAGCACCACGCGCAAAGGTGGCGTTAGCCAGCAACCCTACGACGATTTTAATCTGGCCACCCATGTAAACGATAACCCGGCAGACGTTAAACAAAACAGAAGCTACTTAAAACAGCACTGTTTGCTGCCCAATGAACCCGGCTGGCTGCAACAAATCCACAGTGACAAAGTGGTTCGCTTAACCGCACAAAATTTTCAGCAAACTTTTACCGCTGATGCAAGCTACACAACCGACCAAAACATTGTTTGCAGTGTGATGACCGCTGATTGTGTACCGGTCTTATTTTGTAATAAACAGGCAACCTGGGTCGCTGCGGCACATGCTGGCTGGAAAGGCATAGCCAATGGTATTCTAAAAAAAGTAGTACAAATTTATACCAATAAAATGGTGGGTGATTTAGCTGATGTGCAAGTCTGGATAGGCCCGGCTATCAGCGGCAAAGTTTATGAAGTTGGGCTAGAGGTAAAAGATGCATTGATACAACAAGATACGGTTCTGGAAAAAGCCTTTACAATGCAAGATGCAACGCATTATTTATTAAATTCATCTTATGCTGTGCAGTTACAATTAATAAAGCAGGGTATAGCCGCTGCTCAAATCTCAACTGAAGACTTTTGTACCTATCAGGACAGTGAGCGTTTTTACTCTTATCGTCGGGACGGCAGCAACACAGGCCGAATGGCGAGTATGGTATGGTTAAGTTAATGATGTTTTTGCTAACTAAAAAGAACAAGTTTTACATAAAATAATAAAGGACAGATGATGGCCGAGTCTTTAGACAAAAATAAAAAACCCGCAGCAGTTTCTTTTACAGAGGCTTTTATTTATTGGCTAAAACTCGGTTTTATCAGTTTTGGTGGCCCGGCAGGGCAAATCAGTATGATGCATCAGGAACTGGTTGAAAAACGCAGATGGATTTCCGAGCATCGTTTTTTGCATGCACTTAACTATACGATGGTATTACCTGGGCCGGAAGCACAACAGTTAGCTACCTATATTGGCTGGTTAATGCACGGTGTCTGGGGCGGGATTATTGCCGGTGTTTTGTTTGTTTTACCCTCGTTATTTATTCTTTCCGGGCTCACCTGGGTTTATCTTAGCTTTGGTGACTTGCCTGCGGTTGCCGGCATTTTGTATGGGATTAAACCGGCTGTTACTGCGATTGTGGTTTTCGCGGCTTACCGGATCGGTTCACGAGCTTTAAATAATAACGTATTGCGGGCAATGGCGGCTCTGGCCTTTGTGGCGATCTTTGTTTTTGATATTCCTTTTCCTTATATATTAATTGGCGCCGGTATTATTGGTTACTTAGGTTCACGTTTCGCACCCGAAAAATTTGTTGCTGGTGGTCATCATGGTGACTCGGGTAAGTCCTATGGTTTAGCGATTATTGATGACGATACACCCGTGCCAGAACACGTGCGTTTTAAATGGAGCAAGTTTATAAGCTATTTATCCATTGGTTTGTTTATTGGTCTGGGTGCGATGGCGTTGCTTTTTAATGCCTACGGTTGGGATGGCACATTAACGCAAATGGGCTGGTTTTTTACCAAAGCCGCACTGGTTACTTTTGGTGGTGCGTATGCGGTATTGCCTTATGTATATCAAGGTGGTGTTGAACAGTATGCATGGTTAACCGGAACACAAATGATCGATGGCCTTGCCCTGGGTGAAACCACACCAGGGCCACTGATTATGGTGGTGGCTTTTGTTGGTTATGTGGGTGGCTGGACAAAAGAAATTTTTGGCCCGGACATGCTTGTGCTGGCTGGTATTGCCGGTGCCAGTGTAGCGACGCTATTTACTTTTTTGCCCTCGTTTCTTTTTATACTGCTGGGTGGGCCAGCAGTTGAAGCAACCCGGCACGATGTTGGTTTTACTGCACCGTTAACCGGAATAACCGCCGCAGTGGTCGGTGTTATTTTAAATCTGGCGATGTTCTTTGCCTACCATGTGCTTTGGCCGCAAGGGTTTGCAGCAGGTATTGGTGCCGGGTTTGAATGGTTTGCAGCATTGATAGGCTTAGCTGCTTTTATCGCTTTGTTTAGATACAAAATGGGTATTGTAACGGTGATAGCGATCAGTGCGGTTATTGGTTTAGGGTATTCATTTATCGTTTAGCACTGCTATCTTGAAAAAGTATAAAAGTTTGGAGTATTTCATTAATTGCCGACTATAATTATTGAAGTACTTTATTCTTTTATCACTGGGTGTGTATGGATATTCCGGTCAGGCGGCAATCATTAGAAGCATTATTGGAAAGCTCGGCCTATGCCGGTGTGAATATGGCTTACCTTGAAGCACTGTATGAAACATATTTAATCACTCCGAATGCAGTCAGTACTGAATGGCGAATCATTTTTGATGATTTACCTGCTATTAATACCGTCGAACATGAACAACCCCATTCAGCAATAAAACAGGCTTTTCGCCAGCAGGCTGCTCACTCTTTACCGAACAGGAAACAACCGTGCGTATCCAGTGAACATAATGCTCGGCAGGTTCGAGTATTGCAGATGATTAATGCTTACCGATTTACTGGCCACCTGTCTGCCAGTATCAATCCTTTAAGTAAAAACAAGCCAACACTCGCAAAAGAATTAACGCTACAGCATCATGGCTTATCCGAGAATGATCTGGACACCCTTTTTAACACGGGTTCACTGGTTGGCCCGGAAACGGCTAGCTTGCGGGAAATTGTTGCGATTGTGCGCGCAACTTATTGCGGTTGTATAGGTGCAGAGTATATGCATATTACTAACGTAAAAGAAAAACGCTGGGTTCAGAATTTTATTGAAAGCCGACAGGGCTTGCCTTCATTTACAACTGAAATAAAACAAGCGTTACTTCAGCAAATTCTTGCCGCAGAAGGTCTGGAACAATACTTACATACCAGGTACATCGGGCAAAAGCGCTTCTCACTGGAAGGGGGAGAAAGCCTGATCCCGTTGTTAAAAGGCATTATTCAGCGCGGTGGGGGCAAACACGGCATAAAGGAAATGGCGATTGGGATGGCACATCGGGGGCGATTAAATGTACTGGTTAATATTATGGGCAAGACTCCAGCAGAACTGTTTTCCGAGTTCGAGGGTAATCATAAAAAGCCACAAGGCAGCGGCGATGTGAAGTACCATATGGGTTTTTCATCCGATTTCAGGACAAGCAACGGGCCCGTTCATGTCTCGCTGGCTTTTAATCCCTCCCATCTTGAAATTGTTGCGCCAGTGGTAGAAGGTTCAGTGCGTGCCCGACAGGACAGACGGGGCGATAAAGACGGAACCAAAGTAATCCCGGTACTCATTCATGGTGATGCCGCCTTTGCTGGGCAGGGTGTAGTGATGGAAACCTTCAATATGTCACAGTCGCGGGGTTATTCAACCAAGGGCACGATACATATTGTTATTAATAACCAGATTGGTTTTACCACCAGCAATCAGGAAGATGCACGTTCAACATTGTATTGTACGGATGTTGCCAAAATGGTGAATGCACCAATTTTTCATGTGAATGGTGATGATCCTGAAGCAGTATTACTGGTTGCTCAAATGGCACTGGATTACCGGATGAAATTTTTTAAAGATGTTGTTATTGATATGGTGTGTTATCGACGTCATGGCCACAGTGAAGCGGATGAGCCTATGGTCACGCAGCCTGTCATGTATAAGTTGATAAAAGAGTTACCGACTACAAAAACAGTTTACAGTCATAAGCTAATAGAGCCAGGTGTTGTGACAGAGAAAAATATTCAACAACGGTTACAGGATTACCGTAAAACGCTTGATGCAGGGCATTCAGTGGTTGAAGAATTTATGCCGGCTGAAGAAGCGCGTTACCCGCATGTTGCTGACTGGAGTGATTATCTAAAAAAAGAGTTTAACGGTGATGTTGTTACCCGTGTTAAGGCTGACAAGTTACAGCTTTTGTATCAGCAGTTAGTCCAATTACCCGATAATTTTAAACTGCACCGAAGTGTTGATAAAATCATGGCAGCGCGCACACAAATGGCTGCAGGAAAGCAGGCCGTTGACTGGGGCTTTGCCGAAACGATGGCTTATGCAACACTGTTAACGGATGGCTACTCGGTTCGCTTGTCTGGGCAGGACAGTGGCCGCGGTACTTTTTTTCATCGACATTGTGTGCTACACAATCAAATAGATGGCGACACTTATGTACCCTTGCGTCATATTAAAAATATCGAAACCAGTTTTCTGGTGATTAACTCTCTATTGTCAGAGGAAGCAGTACTGGCCTTTGAATATGGTTATACCACTACCGATCCATTAACCTTAACTATATGGGAAGCACAGTTTGGTGATTTTGCCAATAATGCACAGGTTGTGATTGATCAGTTTATCAGTGCGGGCGAGCAAAAATGGAATCGCATGAGTGGCCTGGTAATGTTTTTGCCGCATGGTTTTGAAGGCCAGGGAGCTGAACATTCATCGGCTCGTCTGGAGCGTTATTTACAGTTATGTGCACAGCATAATATTCAGGTAGTGATGCCAACAACCGCAGCACAAATATTTCATCTGTTACGGCGACAAATGCACATGCCCTGTCGGCGCCCCTTGATTGTGATGTCACCTAAAAGCTTGTTGCGTCATCCGCTTGCCAGTAGCGATATCGCTGAGTTGTCTGAGGGTGAATTTAAAATGATCATTCCTGAAATCGACAAGCTTGACGATAAAAATGTTAAGCGTGTGGTGTTTTGTGGTGGCAAAGTCTTTGTGGATTTAATTGAACGCCGTCGTCAGGAAAAAATAAAAGATGTTGCAATTATACGTATCGAACAGTTGTATCCTTTTCCGGATAAACTTGCTCGCCAGCAGGTAAAACGCTACCGCAACGCCGCTACTTATATATGGTGTCAGGAAGAGCCTATGAATCAGGGCGCCTGGTATGCCAGTCAACATCATATTCGAGCGGTGATTGGCAGTGAATATTCACTTGACTATGCCGGGCGACCCCCATTGGCAGCCCCAGCGGCTGGTTACCTTGCATTACATAAGGCTCAGCAACAACAGCTGGTTGAAGATGCACTCGGGATTAAAAAATAAAAAGGGTTTATCTTATGAGTATAGAAATAAAAGTACCGGTCTTTCCTGAATCTGTTGCCGACGGTTTATTAACAAGCTGGCATAAAAAATCGGGCGACAGTATTACGCAGGATGAAGTGATTGCCGATATTGAAACCGATAAGGTGGTATTTGAAGTGCCGAGCTTAGTCGATGGCATCGTTGAAAAGACTCTGGTTGAAGAAGGTGCAACGGTTGTTGGTGGACAGGTAATTGCAATCATCAATGAACAGGCTATTCCTGCAAACAAAATAGCTGAATCAGCTGTAAGTGAACAAAATCCAATAACGAATAAAGCTATGGCACAAGATGATGCAGCATCATTTGTGACCCCGTCAGCCAATAAACTCATTAAAGAACATAACCTCGATGTTGCTAACATAACCGCAAGTGGTAAAGGTGGCCGTATTTTAAAAGAAGATGTCCTCGCCTTTATGCAACAGGATAAATCGGGCGAAACAAAAGCGGTGGCTAATAATGCTATCTTACCCGCTGGCGAACGCCCGCAAAAACGTGTGCCAATGACACGCTTACGTGCACGCATTGCCGAACGTTTATTACAGGCGCAACAAACAGCTGCCATTCTAACCACCTTTAATGAAGTCAATATGCAACCGGTGATGGATTTGCGAAAAAAGTATCGTGATGATTTTGAGAAAAAACATGGGGTGCGTCTGGGTTTTATGTCTTTTTTTGTTAAAGCGGTGGTGGAAGCCTTAAAACAATTTCCGTCAGTGAATGCTTCGGTTGAAGATAACGATATTATCTATCATGGTTTCTTTGATATTGGGATTGCTGTGGCTTCTCCGCGTGGTTTGGTGGTGCCAATATTACGTGATGCCGAACAAATGAGCATGCCCGAGATAGAGCAAAATATAAACAACCTCGGTGAGCTAGCTAAAACAGGTAAATTAAGTATCGAACAAATTACTGGTGGTACATTCAGCATTACCAATGGCGGCGTGTTTGGTTCGATGTTATCAACACCCATTCTTAATCCGCCACAGAGTGCCATTTTGGGAATGCATAAAATTGAGCCACGGCCGATTGCAGAAAATGGTCAGGTGATTATTCGCCCGATGATGTATGTGGCCTTATCGTATGATCACCGGATTATAGATGGTCGTGAAGCTGTGCAGTTTTTAGTTTTAGTGAAAGACTTACTCGAATATCCAGCGCGTATGCTATTGGATATATAATATGATGCAGGAATAACTTTAAAATGAAAAACTACGATGTAATTGTAATAGGCGGCGGCCCAGCAGGTTATGTTGCAGCTATTCGATGTGCGCAGCAGGGTTTAAAAACAGCCTGCATTGATAGTGAGGTGAATGACAAGGGCGAGCCATCACTTGGCGGCACTTGTTTAAATGTAGGCTGCATTCCATCAAAGGCCTTGCTGGAATCATCCGACTTGTTTGAGCGTTGTCAGCATGACACTGCTGCTCATGGTATTAAAGTTTCAAAAGTTACCTTGGATCTTGCAACATTAATGCAACGTAAACAACAAGTTGTGAATGACCTCACCAGTGGTATTAACGCCTTATTCAAAGTAAATGGCATTGATCTTTATACCGGTGCAGGAAAATTGTTAACTGAGAATAAAGTTGAAGTAACATTAACCTATAATGCTACAAAAACCAGGAATGGTAAAAAAGAAGAAATAACAGCAACCGATATTATTCTGGCCCCGGGTTCTGTGCCTAGAGCTATTGATTCTATACCTTATACAGATGATCTTATTGTTGATTCGACGGGCGCATTAGCTTTTACGGAAGTCCCTAAACGGCTGGCGATTATTGGTGCGGGCATTATTGGCCTGGAGCTTGGCAGTGTCTGGCGACGTTTGGGAGCCGAGGTTACTTTATTTGAAGCGAGTAAGGACTTTCTACCGGCGGTCGATCAAACGATTGCAAAACAGGCCAGTAAAATTTTTAGCCAACAAGGCTTAAAATTTTATTTTACCTGTCAGATAAAAAGCACGGAGATTAAAAATAATAAAGTGACTATCAACTACTCACAAGCCGATAAAGAAAAATCGGAAACATTTGACAAGGTTTTTGTTGCCGTTGGCCGCAGCCCGAACACAAAAAATGTATTTGACCCCACAAGCAGATTAATTTGCGATGAGCACGGTTTTATAAAAGTAGATGAGCAATGCCGAACCAATTTGGCACATGTTTACGCGATTGGTGATGCCGTACGCGGCCCAATGCTGGCGCACAAGGGTGAAGAAGAAGGTGCGATGGTGGCAGACTTAATTGCCGGACATTTTGCGCGGGTAAATTATGAAACCATTCCTTTTGTTGTTTATACCGAGCCAGAAATTGCCTGGTGTGGCAAAACGGAACAACAACTTAAAATTGAAAATGTCGAATACAAAACGGGGTCGTTTTCTTTTGCCAGCAACGGACGAGCCCGCGCAATGGGGCAAACACAGGGTTTGGTTAAAACACTGGCCGATGCCAAAACTGATCGTATTCTGGGGGTGCATATGTTCGGGCCGCATGCCTCAGAATTAATCAGTCAGGCCGTGATTGCAATGGAATTTAACAGCAGCAGTGAAGATCTGGCAATGACCATGTTTGCCCACCCGTCTCTATCTGAGGTCTTTCATGAATCCGCAATGGATGTATTAGACCGAGCTATTCATAAAGGCAAAGCTAAAAAAATTTAGCGCATAAAGCATTCAGAGTGAAAATCCGTTAAGATAGCCCCGTTAAGAGCAGCGTGGTTTTTTTACATAGCCCGTATATGGATGAAATGCAATCCGGGGGGTGCTACGCAATTTCCCGGATTTCGCTTTGCTGCATCCGGGCTACACGGATGTATTACATGAATAGATAAAGACAGGATTTTTATAGCGTATGAGTTTATTGCTCTGGATCATTATTTTTAGTCTTCTTGGTGGTTTAATCAGCGTGATTGCTGCGTCCACTTTTTTGCTGTTACCCAATAAAACCCGTACTCAGCTTATCCCGCATTTGGTCAGCTTTGCGATTGGTGCTTTATTAGGCGCGGCTTTTTTGGCTTTAATTCCACATAGTCTTACCGGTGCCTACAAAATTGACGTACATCACTTAGGGATGACGATTCTATTAGGCTTGTTGGCCTTTTTTGTAATGGAAAAGCTGGTGATATGGCGTCATTGTCATCATGACCATTGTGATGCGCACCCTGAGCATCTTGACCACTCTGATAAAGCAGCGGGTACGCTTATCCTTATTGGCGACGGTATCCATAATTTTATCGATGGTGTGCTAATAGCTGCGGCTTTTATGACCGATATTCACTTAGGCATTGTAACCAGTGTTGCGGTGGCTGCGCACGAAATTCCGCAGGAAGTGGGTGACTTTGCTATTTTATTAAACAGTGGTTTCTCCCGAGCTAAAGCCTTGCTGTTTAATGTGCTTGCCAGTTTAACCACGGTGGTGGGTGCACTATTAGCCTATTTCAGCCTTTCTAACCTCGAAGCGTATTTACCGTATGTGCTGGTGGTTGCGGCGGCCAGTTTTATTTATATAGCCGTTGCAGACTTAATTCCAGGGCTGCACAAGCGTACTCAGCTTTCAGCCGGGCTTCAGCAAATGTTGTTGATCAGCGCCGGTGTGCTGACAATCTATTTTGCTCATTCTCAGCTGCACTAAAGCCAGTATTTGTTTTTATTTAGCAATACACACCAAAAACTAAACTAATTTCTATTCTGGCCGACATAAAGGTTTGAAAACCAACAAATTGTCACAGGAGTGGAATATGGAGTGGTTAGAACATTGGGGCTGGATAGCGGTTCTTAGCTTCATCTCAATCATTAGTATTTGGCTTGCTGTGATGTATGTGCAAGATATTACCCAAACCCAACACACGGTGTTACGTAATTTTCCTGTTGTTGGGCGAATGCGCTATCGGTTTGAAAAATTAGGCGAATATTTTCGTCAATACTTCTTTTCACATGACCGTCAGGAAATGCCCTTTAACCGGGCAACTCGTGCATGGGTGTACCGCACAGCAAAAGGCTTAGGAGGCTTGCTGGGTTTTGGTTCCACCAATGACCTGCGTGAACCGGGTTCCATTATTTTTGTTTCTGCGGCCTATGCCTTATTAGAAGAAGAATACACTCCGACCCCCAGCCTTATTATTGGCGAGCAATGCGATCAACCGTTTGAAGCCAAATCTTTATTCAATATATCGGGTATGAGCTATGGCGCTATTTCTGCGGCAGCGGTACGTGCCTTGTCGAAAGGGGCAGCTAAAAGTGGTATATGGATGAACACCGGAGAAGGGGGATTATCGCCGTATCATTTAGAAGGCAACGGTGATGTTATTTTCCAGGTAGGCACGGCCAAGTACGGTGTACGTGATAGTGATGGTAATTTAAGTGATGCGCGCTTGCGTGAAGTTAGTCAGTATGTCAAAGCATTTGAAATAAAAATATCACAAGGTGCCAAGCCTGGCCGTGGTGGTGTTTTGCCGGGCAACAAAGTTACAAAAGAGATTTCAGAAATTCGTGGTATCCCTGTTGGCAAAGTGTCCAGTAGTCCTAATCGGCATAAAGAAATTAAGTCGCCGGATGACTTGCTTAATATGATTAACCATATTCGTGAAGTAACCAGGCGGCCTGTGGGTTATAAAGCTGTGATTGGTTCAGAAGAATCGGTGCGTGACTTATGCGAAGCTATTCATCGTCGGGGATCGGATTTTGCGCCGGACTTTATCACTGTTGATGGCGGTGATGGTGGCACGGGTGCAGCTCCGCAATTACTGGCCGATCATGTTGGTTTACCGTTAAATGAATCACTGCCCATGCTGGTTGATACCTTGATTGAATACGATTTAAAAAATCGAGTAAAAGTGATTGCTTCTGGCAAGCTGGTACATTCTGCCAAAGTTGCCTGGGCACTTTGTATGGGTGCCGATTTTATTGTAAGCGCACGTGGTTTTATGTTCGCTTTAGGTTGTATCCAGTCGATGCAGTGCCATGAAGATACTTGCCCAACCGGCATCACAACCCATAACAAGCGTCGGCAACGGGGCTTGGTGGTTGCCGATAAAGCCGAACGAGTTCATCAATATGCACACTGGGTGAACCATGAAGTGAATGTGCTGGCACATTCCTGTGGCTTACCGAATGCGCGTGATTTCAGACGGGAGCATTTGCGTTTAGTGCTTAACCCCGGAACAAGCATGCCTCTGGATGTTATGCACCCTTATCCGGATGTTAAATCTCCTCTGCTGTAAGTTAAGGATAGCATTTTTTGTTCTCTGTTTTATATCTTTAAATGGACTTGAAATTTTCGGTATTGCCCCTATTTATTATAAGACAACAGTAACCTGTTATATATCGTCAACGGGGTATGAACCCTGCTGACGACCAAAAGGGAGAGCTTCGCTACTCCCCTTTGGAAACCCCAATGGTTTTGTGCCCGCCGCAAGCGGACGGGGAAACTTTATTATATTAACTTATGGGTGCGTGAGGTTTTTAAAGATGAGAATGGATAAACTAACAAGTAAATTTCAGATTGCGATTGCCGATGCGCAAAGCCTGGCTGTGGGTCGCGATCATGCTTATATTGAACCGGTTCATTTAATGACCGCGTTGCTGGATCAGGACGGAGGCAGTGTGCGCCATTTGTTAATGCAAAGCGGTGTAAATGTAAATTTATTGCGCTCACAGCTAGGTGAGGCGCTGGATAACTTGCCCACCATCGGTGAAGCAACCGGTGAGGTTCATTTGTCGAGTGACTTGTCTCGTTTATTAAACCTGACCGACAAAATTGCACAGCAACGCAAAGACCAATATATCGCCAGTGAGCTATTTGCTTTAGCAGCAGTGGGGGACAAAAGCTCGATTGGTGAAATGTTAAAAAAAGCCGGTGCATCAAAGCAAGCATTAGAGAAAACCATTGAACAAGTGCGCGGTGGGCAAACGGTAGATGATCCTAATGCCGAAGAACAACGTCAGGCACTTGAAAAATACACCATCGATTTAACCGAGCGTGCCGAGCAGGGCAAGCTTGACCCGGTTATTGGCCGTGACGACGAAATTCGTCGTTCTATACAAGTATTGCAACGTCGGACTAAAAATAACCCGGTTTTAATTGGTGAGCCTGGCGTGGGTAAAACCGCCATCGTTGAAGGACTCGCGCAACGTATTATAAATGGTGAAGTACCTGAAGGTTTAAAAAGCAAACGTGTTTTATCCCTTGATATGGGTGCGCTGATTGCCGGTGCGAAATTTCGCGGTGAATTTGAAGAACGCTTAAAAGCGGTATTAACTGATCTTGCTAAACAGGAAGGTCAGGTGATTTTATTTATAGACGAAATTCATACCATGGTTGGTGCGGGTAAAGCCGAAGGTGCAATGGACGCAGGTAATATGCTAAAGCCTGCTTTAGCACGTGGCGAACTGCATTGTATCGGTGCAACAACGCTGGACGAGTATCGCAAGTACATTGAAAAAGATGCGGCACTCGAACGACGTTTTCAAAAAGTACAGGTTGATGAACCAACGGTAGAAGATACCATTGCAATTCTACGTGGCTTAAAAGAAAAGTACGAAGTGCATCATGGTGTGGACATTACTGACCCCGCCATTATTTCTGCGGCCACCTTGTCGCACCGTTATATTGCTGACCGGCAGTTACCGGATAAAGCGATTGATTTAATTGATGAAGCGGCCAGCCGTATTCGGATGGAAATTGATTCCAAACCCGAAGCGATGGATAAGCTCGACAGAAAACTGATTCAACTTAAAATTGAACGCGAAGCCTTGTCAAAAGAAAAAGACAAAGCATCAAAAAATCGGTTACAAAAGTTGGAACAGGATATTAGTGTATTAGAAAAAGAATACGCAGAGTTCGATGAAATCTGGGTGGCCGAAAAAGCGGCTTTGCAAGGTTCTCAACATATTAAAGAACAATTGGAACGTGCACGGCTCGATTCCGATGCTGCAAAACGTGCCGGTGATTTAGCTCGCATGTCTGAATTGCAATACGGGCGCATTCCCGAGCTTGAGCAACAACTCGATATGGCCGCTCAGGCTGAAATGCAGGAAACAAAATTATTACGCAACGCGGTAACCGATGAAGAAATTGCAGAAGTGGTTTCTAAATGGACGGGCATTCCGGTGTCAAAAATGCTCGAAGGCGAACGCGATAAATTACTTCGTATGGAAGATGAATTACACACACGTGTTATCGGTCAGGATGAAGCGGTTAAAGCGGTATCTGATGCCATCCGCCGTTCACGCGCAGGCTTGTCGGATCCTGATCGCCCAAACGGTTCGTTCCTGTTTTTAGGACCAACCGGTGTAGGTAAAACCGAGCTCACTAAAGCACTGGCCGAATTTTTATTTGATTCAGACGATGCCATGGTGCGCATTGATATGTCTGAATTTATGGAAAAACATTCTGTTGCCCGTTTAGTGGGCGCACCACCGGGTTACGTGGGTTATGAAGAAGGCGGTTATTTAACCGAAGCAGTCAGACGCAAACCTTACTCAGTAATACTGCTTGATGAAGTTGAAAAAGCCCATCCGGATGTGTTTAATATTTTATTACAAGTGCTGGATGATGGACGTTTAACCGATGGTCAGGGGCGTACTGTTGATTTTCGTAATACGGTCATCGTGATGACATCGAATTTAGGTTCGCAACAAATCCAGGAATTGTTATTGAATGACAGTGCCGGTGAAGTGAACTACAACGAAATAAAAGAGGCGGTGATGGTGGAAGTCAGCCAGCACTTCAGACCTGAGTTTATTAATCGGGTGGATGATGCCGTGGTATTCAAACCGTTACAGCAAGAACAAATTCGTGCGATTGCAAAAATCCAGGTTGATGAACTCGCTGCGCGTCTGGTTGACAGGCAAATCGTGTTAACAACCACGGATGCAGCAATGGATAAATTAGGCGAAGCCGGTTTTGACCCAGTGTATGGCGCTCGGCCTTTAAAACGGGCGATTCAGCAGTTAGTGGAAAATCCGTTAGCACAGTCTATTTTATCCGGTGAGTTTTTAGCCGGTGATCACGTTAATATCAATGTGAAGGATGGTGAGATAACCTTTACAAAATTAACCAGCAAGGTATCGGCGGCTTAAAAACCACTTGTTTGGTTAATGGGGGTATTCGTGCTCGAGTACCCCCGTTTTTTGTCATATAACCACTTTTGTTTGCTTTCAAGCTGAATTTTGACCAATTCTGTGAATTTAGTCCTAAATCATCCAGCTTTGTAGCCGATACAGGTTATTAGAACGTAACCACATTAATCGAGCCACTATGAAAGCTGATATTATCAATCCATTTCTATCATCCGTTGTTAATGTTTTATCGACGATGGCAATGTTAGAGGTTTCGCCTGGCAAACCAAGTATCAAAAAAGATAATGTCTCACAGGGTGATGTTTCGGGTGTCATTGGCATGACGACAGAGACGGTGAATGGTTCAATGGCCATTACCTTTCCAAAGGAAGTTGTATTTGCAATAGTAAAGAAAATGTTAGGCGATACGGTCACCGAGGTGGATGAAACGGTGACTGACCTTGTTGGCGAACTCACCAATATGATAGTCGGTGGCGCCAAAGCGCAACTGGAAGAAAAAGGCTATGACATCGGCATGGCGACTCCGGTTGTTGTAACCGGTGCAAACCACGAAATAGTGCATAAAGCACAAGGCCAGAAAATTCTTATGCCATTTAACAGTGAGTCGGGCAAGTTTTATGTTGAAGTTTGCTTCGACGGTTAGCTTTGTGTTGCTGGATTTGTATTGTCAGGGTGTAAAGTTTAAATTTTGTACTCGCTGATGTGCCTGTTTAATACGCTGTTTATCAAGTATCCCTTCGTTTTTTAATCTGTCCAGTTCTTTTAATTCAATTACTAGCATACGGCGTTTATCCATTCGGATGTTTTGGCTGGCAGTGAGGATTCTTGCACGCATTTCATCAATAAAATTTTCGAATATTTCGGGTGTGGGTTTGTTGTATAAAAAAGTTAACAGAACGCAACCAGCATAGCGGCTTCTAAACTCTGTTACATTCGGTGAGCGGTAATAAAACATAATAAGAGAAGCAATGGTTGCTAATATAAAAATAACAATTAAAGGCATTAACTTGCTAAGTAATCCGCTATCTATATGAGTGGTTAAATAAAAAATATAAATAACAGTACTAATAAAAAAATAAAGTACCGCAGCTAACCATGCAATCGATATTTTACGATGCCGTACAGGCCAGGGTTCCAGTAAGCCGAGGTTAATGCTAAAAGATTTCTCTTCTACTAGATTGCTGGTTGTTACTTGAATGTATTTTTCGTTAAAAATTTCGAACTGCCGTGTTTCACTTTTGGCCTTACTTTTTTGATTAAGTTGTGAGTTGATAATTTTGTCAGACATGGGATCAGTTCTGTTATAAATTTGTGATATTTAATGCATACAATGACAGTTATCTTACATGGATTTTAATTGCAGGTCTCAAAATAACACACAAATCACGAACTT
>QIKU01000076.1 GCA_003232015.1 Gammaproteobacteria bacterium | reverse complement strand
TTGTCAGATCCATTCTGTGTATGCAGGGATTGCCGGCAGTCATATTCGTAGTTTGAACTCACATGGCATTGTTGCAATTCGAGATAAAGAAGTTTCAAACCCGGACGTTGAACGTGTGATTGATGCGGCGCGTGCTGTTGCTATTCCGGCGGATCAGAAAATACTTCATATCCTGCCGCAGGAATTTATTATTGATAACCAGGAAAGCATTCGTGAACCGATTGGCATGTCGGGTGTGCGCTTAGAAGCAAAAGTACACATGGTGACCGGTGCGGTGAGTGCGGCTCAAAATATTATTAAGTGTGTCAGGCGCTGTGGTTTAGAAGTGGATGATATTATTTTAGAGCAACTTGCTTCCAGTCATGCAGTGTTAACCGATGATGAAAAAGAACTCGGTGTTTGCTTAGTTGATATCGGTGGCGGCACAACCGACATTGCTGTGTTTACCGAAGGTGCTATTCGCCATACTGCAGTAATCCCGATTGCCGGTGATCAGGTGACTAATGATATTGCTGTTGCTCTGCGTACACCGACTCAACATGCCGAAGAAATTAAATTGAAATATGCCTGTGCTTTAACACAGTTGGCCAGTATCGAAGAAACAATTGAAGTGCCCAGTGTAGGTGACAGGCCTGCGCGCCGCTTAGCACGGCAAACATTAGCAGAAGTGGTTGAACCGCGTTATGAAGAATTATTTACCTTAATACAGGCGGAATTACGCCGCAGTGGTTTTGAAGACTTGTGTGCAGCCGGTGTTGTTTTAACGGGTGGCAGTTCAAAGATGGAAGGGGCGGTAGAACTTGCCGAAGAAATATTTCATATGCCGGTGCGTTTAGGGCACCCGCAATATGTCACTGGTTTAGTGGATGTGGTGCGTACACCAATTCATTCAACCGGTGTAGGTTTATTACTGTTTGGTTATCAGAATCGCGCTGTGCGTGAATCTGAAGCACGAATGGGCAATGGTTTGAAAAGCGTTTTACAGCGCATGAAAAGTTGGTTTCAGGGGAATTTTTAAATTTTACAAAACACTGTAAAGCAGTGAGGAGGTCTAAGATGTTTGAACTAATGGATACATACAGCCAGAGTGCAGTTATTAAAGTCATCGGTGTTGGTGGTGGTGGCGGTAATGCTGTTGAGCATATGGTGAATAAAGATTTGGAGGGGGTTGAATTTATTTGTGCTAACACGGATGCACAAGCAATTAAAAACTCTTCTGCGCGAACCGTTTTGCAACTGGGTGGCAACATCACTAAAGGTCTTGGTGCCGGTGCTAATCCAGATATCGGTCGTCAGGCTGCACTGGAAGATCGTGAACGCATTGCTGAAGTGATAGAAGGCTCAGACATGATCTTTATTACGGCCGGCATGGGTGGTGGTACAGGTACAGGTGGTGCGCCGGTCGTTGCACAGGTTGCACGCGAAATGGGCATTCTAACCGTTGCCATTGTAACCCGACCTTTTCCGTTTGAAGGTAAAAAGCGCATGGATATTGCGAGTACTGGTATCGACGAACTTAAAGGTTATGTGGACTCATTGATTACCATTCCTAACGAGAAGTTGCTCAGTGTACTAGGCAAAAACATGAGTTTACTTGATGCCTTTAAAGCTGCGAATGATGTTTTACTCGGTGCTGTGCAGGGGATTGCAGAGCTTATAACCCGCCCAGGTTTAATCAACGTCGATTTTGCCGATGTTCGAACGGTGATGTCTGAAATGGGTATGGCCATGATGGGTTCCGGTCGTGCAAGTGGTGAAGGCCGTGCGCGTGAAGCGGCAGAGTCTGCTATCGCAAGCCCATTGTTAGAAGATGTTAATTTATCGGGTGCGCGTGGTATTTTGGTGAATGTGACGGCTGGTATGGATTTATCAATTGGTGAATTTGAAGAAGTGGGTAATACGGTTAAAGAATTTGCTTCTGAAAATGCCACCGTTGTTGTGGGTACGGTGATTGACCCGGCTATGAGTGGGGAACTGCGTGTTACTGTTGTTGCGACTGGCTTAGGTAATGAAGTGCAATCGGTGGCTGATGTGCCTACCCTGGTGGTGGACAAAACACTCAACGGTGAAGTGGATTATACCCAGCTTGACCGGCCTACTATCAAACGTCGTCAGGAAACAACTGCTGATCCACGTACAGGTGCGGATGCAAATCTGGAATACCTCGACATTCCGGCATTTTTACGTCGTCAGGCTGACTGAATTGGGAGTAAGCGCACAGAAATAAGGCGAAAAGGCTATAAAATGAGCAAATTACTGCAGAAATCTGAACTATTGGCGGGTTATTGACACTAAGTCCTTCAAGTTTCTGGATTTTTAGACGCTAATAGTTTACAAGTTGCTGTAACACTGCTTTTTATATTACTATTAACCGCTTGTATCAATTATAAGTAACGAGCCTGCGTAAATCGCTGTATATACTGCGGATACCGGGGCTGGTCTTATTTTTGCATATATTTAACTGTTCTTTCGAGGAAAATGCTAAGTGATTTATCAACGTACCCTTAAAAATATTATTCGTGCCACGGGTGTTGGCTTACATACAGGTGAAAAGGTTTATTTAACTTTACGGCCTGCTGCTGTTGATACAGGTATTATTTTTAGACGCGTTGACCTCGATGAACCTGTTGAAATTCCGGCTACCCCTGAAAATGTGGGCGATACCACACTATCCACCACGCTCATTAAAGATGGTGTACGTATTTCGACGGTTGAGCATTTACTGTCAGCGATGGCCGGTTTAGGTATTGATAATGCCTATATTGATTTAAATGCAGCCGAAGTTCCGATTATGGATGGCAGTGCCGGTCCATTTGTGTTTTTAATTCAGTCTGCTGGTATTGAAGAACAAAAAGCACCGAAACGTTTTATTCGTATTAAGCGTAAGATCCGTCTTGAAGACGGCGATAAATGGGTTCAATTTGAGCCATTTGATGGTTTTAAAGTGGCTTTTAGCATTGATTTTGACCATCCCGCCTTTAATCAGGGCAAGCAACACGCCGAAATCGACTTTTCGACTACCTCTTTCGTAAAGGAAGTGAGTCGTGCACGTACTTTTGGCTTTATGAATCAAATCGAAACCTTGCGTTCAAAGAATCTGGCACTCGGTGGCACGCTGGATAATGCCATTGTAATGGATGACTATCGAGTATTAAATGAAGATGGGCTGCGTTATGCCGATGAATTTGTTAAGCACAAAATTCTTGATTCGATTGGTGATTTATATTTACTCGGGCATAGCCTGATTGGCGCTTTTTCCGGCCATAAGTCAGGACATGAACTGAACAATAAACTACTCTGTGCACTACTTGCAGAAGAAGATGCCTGGGAGCAAGTGAGCTTTGTTGATCCTCAGGAAGCCCCTATTTCCTTTATAAAACCGGTTTCAGCGATCTAAAGCTCCGGAACGGTTGATTTTTTCATCTATTGTCTGACTTTAGCTAAGTCCGTCCGGCTTTATTTCTTGCTATCATATGGAGTGCATTGATACATAAAAATGCCTTGTCAGCACTAAACTCAGCCTAATACTTGAGATAATCAACAGCCCCTGATTTTTCCCCCTTGATTTCACTATAAAGTGTAGGTAATATCTTACACTTGCATAAATGTATATTAGAAAAAATTAATATAAAACAATATGTTATTTAGCTTTTGCCGCCAATTTTAGCAGAGCATTTTTAATAGCCTTATTTTCAATTGAGTTTGCCGTGTCTTTAAGGCACTGTGCTGTTTTATTTGAAATCGGCTTAGGCTTTAAAGTTTGGTGTTGCGTTTGTATATGCCACTTTGGGTTTACCTTTATTTCGATATTTTTTATGGGAATAAAGTATTGTGACTGGTGCTTCAGTTTGGCGAGTAAATCAGGGATACAATAGCGCAATCGTGCTGACCAGGTAGGTGAATCAACAACAATCACAAGTGTTTGTTTGTCGATTTTAGCCAGATGACAGTGATGCGGCAAGGGCAGTGGTAATAAGTCCAGCAGTTTATTGTTTAAAAATTCAAGTTTTCGGGCTTGTGTGATAAGGCTCGCAACTTTGGAATTTTTACGTCGAAGTAACTTGTTAATTTGTTTTGGTAATTTCATACTTATTAATAGCTTGCGATTCGAACTTAATTGTACGTCTTACTTTACAGTATGAAAGTACATGCTAATATTTATAAAGATTTAGCGGGATTAACCGCTAACAATAATATATGTTTTTAAGGTTGTTTGTATATGAATATAGTATTACTAAGAAGAAAGCAAGGCTGTTCCGGCCTTTATGTTATGGATGCCAAAAGGCTCGCTGCTGTGGTTGTGGCCTGTTTTTTAATCCTGCCAGTTGGTTTAATGTATGCCGGTTACCAGTTTGGTATAAGCGATATGCGTGCAAACCCGGATGATCTGAATTTAGCCTACCAAACCGAGATTGATTTTCAACGTTTAAAAATTGATGAAGCGACACAAGATGCACGTGAGAATATGGATGCGTTGGCATTACGTTTAGGCAAATTACAAGCGCATGTTATTCGGCTGGATGCATTAGGTTCACGGCTAACAACCATGGCGAAGCTTGACCGTGGTGAGTTTGACTTTTCCCAGCCACCCGCGCAGGGTGGGCCGGTTAGTGGATTAGACATAAATGGTAAGTCTATGGAAATACACGACTTTTTGGGTGCTTTGGGTGACTTGTCAAAGCAACTGGACAACCGCAGTCAACAACTTAATGTACTTGAAACAATGATGATGACGAATAATCTGCAAGCGGAAGTTGAGCCGGCCGGTCGTCCAATTACTCGTGGTTGGCTGTCATCGTATTTTGGTCTTAGGACTGATCCATTCACGGGTCGCCGAGTGCACCATTCCGGTATTGATTTTGCGGGCAAGCTGGGTTCAGATATTGTGGCTGTGGCTTCAGGTGTGGTGACCTTTGCAGGGCGTCGTTCAGGTTATGGTAATTTGGTCGAAGTTAATCATGGCAAGGGCTATTCAACCCGCTATGGGCATGCACTTTCAATTGATGTGAAAGTGGGTGACACGATCAAGAAAGGCCAGGTTGTGGCTAAAATGGGTACAACGGGCCGCTCAACCGGCCCACATGTTCATTTTGAAGTGCTCAATAATGGCCGTGCAGTGAACCCGAAACGCTATATTTTTCGTGCCAGTGCTAAATAAATTAGCCAAATAAGTTTGCAGAGGTAGCGATTAGGCTACGAGTCTTAGAACGATTCTAAATTTTTTATACAAAACGCAGCGAGCAGGCTGATTAAATGCTGCAAACCTTTTCTTTGTGATTTCTGTAAAATTCATATATTACTCCCGGCAAACAGGTATTTTGCTTGCGGGGCTGTTATTTCTGCTGCTTGCGTCAGCTTGTTCGAATATAAAAACCAACCTTCCTGGATCGGATTTATCCCCATCGAAAGCCACTGAAGTTAGTGCCGAGCAGCCTGCTGTTTTGCGGACTGTCGCTGATACTACTTTAAATATTATGGCCGTGGGTGATGTAATGCTGGGAACCGATTATCCAGATTATCGTTTACCACCTGATGATGGCAAAGCTTTGCTCGCCGATGTCAGTGATATTTTATCTCAGGCAGACATCACTTTTGGAAATTTAGAAGGCACGTTTGGCACGGGAGGTGTGGCTGAAAAAGCCTGCCCAGATGTTAGGCGTTGCTATGTGTTTCGAATGCCACCCCATTATGCGCGGCATTTGAAAGTAGCCGGATTTGATGTGATGAGCCTGGCTAACAACCATGCAAGGGACTTTGGTGATAGTGGACGCTTACTGACAATGCAAACACTGGATAACGTTGGCATTAAACATTCCGGTGTAGAGGGCGATATTGCTCAATGGGAATTAAAAGGCTTAAAAATAGTGCTGATAGCCTTTGCCCCCTTTCTCGGTGCCCATGACTTTCTGGATTTAGACTATGTGCGTAAAACGATTCGAAGCTTAGCGCAAGCGAATGACATCGTGATAGTTTCTTTTCATGCTGGTGCGGAGGGGGATGCTTATACCCGTGTGCCTTTTGAAGCAGAGTATTTTCATGGTGAAAACAGGGGTGATGTGGTGTTGTTTGCTCGCACGGCAATTGAGGCAGGGGCTGATGTTCTTCTTGGCCATGGTCCGCATGTTCCCCGTGCAATTGAGCTTTATCAGCAAAGAATTATTGCCTACAGTCTGGGAAATTTCTGCACCACTCTAGGGATTAAGGTGACGGGTAAAAATGGGCTGGCGCCTATTTTATCAATCAATATTGACCAGCAAGGTCGGTTCAAGTCAGGAAGAATTATTTCAGCTAGACAACAGCGGCCTGCGGGGCCTTTAATTGATAAAAAACATCGGGCTGCACGTTTGATAAAACGGCTTACACAGCAGGATTTCCCTGATACAAGGCTTGAAATTGATGCGACTGGCAATATTACAGTTAAAGCACAGGTCGAAGCTAACAACTTGACTAAACACCATAATATAGAAACCAAATCAGACAAAAGCAGTCCAGATAGCGTAAAATAGCCAGTATTAAGATGGTTATGATGCCTGCAGGCGCAAATTTAGCGGGTGGGTCAGTCGAGGCATGAAAAGCAAAGCTTTAATACAAAGTGTGCTGCCTGTTTAAATCAAATAGTTTAGAAAAGAATTAATCCAGAATAAATAGGAAATTTTTAATGTTTGGCAAAGTCGTAAAGAAAGTATTCGGTAGTCGTAATGAACGTTATATAAAAAAACTACAGAAAATTGTAGATAAAATAAATGCGTTAGAGCCTCAAATGCAGGCACTGTCGGATGAAGATATAAAACAGCAAACTGAAAAATTTCGTCAGCGTCTTAAAAATAACGAGACTCTCGATGACATCTTACCCGAAGTATTTGCCACTGCGCGGGAAGCCAGCCAACGTGCGTTGGGTATGCGTCATTTTGATGTGCAGTTGGTTGGTGGCATGGTGTTACACGAAGGTAAAATTTCAGAAATGCGTACAGGTGAGGGTAAAACCTTAATGGCAACGTTGCCCGTGTATTTAAACGCAATTGCCGGTAAGGGCGTGCATGTAGTGACAGTGAACGACTACCTGGCCAAGCGTGATGCAGAATGGATGGGTAAGCTTTATAATTTCCTTGGTTTATCTGTTGGGGTTGTTGTTGCCGAGCAAGAGCCCGATGAAAAACATGAAGCCTATGCTGCTGACATTACTTATGGCACCAATAACGAATACGGTTTTGACTATCTGCGCGATAATATGGCGTTTGAAATATCAGACAAATTTCAGCGTGGACAAAATTTTGCAGTTATCGATGAGGTGGATTCAATTTTAATCGATGAAGCACGTACCCCGTTGATTATTTCAGGGCCTGCAGAAGACAGTTCCGAACTTTACTTTAAAATTAACCAGCTTGTTCCTAAACTTGTCAAACAGGAAGAAGAGGATGGTCCAGGCGACTATACGATTGAAGAAAAGAATAAACAAATTCATTTAACCGAAGAAGGGCATCAGCATGTAGAAGATATGCTGACCGAAGCCGGTTTACTGGCGGAAGATGAAAGTTTATATAATCCATCCAATATTGGTTTAGTACATCATGTGAATTCAGCATTGCGTGCGCATGTTTTATTTCAGAAAGATGTGGATTACATCGTATCGAATAATGAAATTGTGATTGTTGATGAGTTTACCGGGCGAACCATGCAGGGCCGACGCTGGTCAGATGGATTACACCAGGCAATAGAAGCAAAAGAGGGTGTACATATTCAACAGGAAAACCAGACGGTTGCCTCAATCACCTTCCAGAATTATTTTCGACTTTATGAAACTTTATCAGGTATGACCGGAACCGCCGACACTGAAGCTTATGAGTTTCAGCAAATATATGGCCTGGAAGTGGTGGTTGTGCCAACCCATCGCGATATGATCCGTATCGATCAGGTGGATCAGATTTTTCTAACACAAGATGAAAAATTCACAGCCATTGTTGAAGATATCAAAGACTGTCAGGAAAGAGGGCAGCCAGTATTGGTCGGTACTGCTTCTATTGAAGTGTCTGAATTTTTACACGGTGTTCTTAAAAAAGAAAAAGTAAAGCACGCAGTTTTAAACGCAAAACAACATGCCCGTGAAGCGGATATTGTTGCAGAAGCTGGTTTACCGGGTGCAGTAACGATTGCCACAAATATGGCAGGTCGTGGTACTGATATTGTATTGGGTGGTAATCTTGATATTGAAATTGAAAAATTAAAGAAACCAGATGATATAAAAATAGAAAAATTAAAACAGGACTGGGAAAAGCGTCATCAACAAGTACTGGATACTGGTGGTTTACGCATTATTGGTACTGAACGTCATGAGTCGCGACGTATTGATAATCAGTTACGTGGTCGTGCTGGGCGGCAGGGTGACCCTGGTACCACACGATTTTACTTGTCGCTGGAAGATAACCTGATGCGTATTTTTGCTTCAGAAAAAATGGCGTCGATTATGCAGCGACTTGGTATGGAAAAAAATGAAGCCATTGAACACCCCTGGGTGAGCAAGGCCATTGAAAATGCCCAACGAAAAGTGGAAGGGCATAACTTTGATGCACGTAAGAATTTATTGGAATACGATGATGTTGCTAACGACCAACGTAAGGAAATTTATCGAAAGCGTAATGAGTTAATGGAAACTGACGATATATCTGAAGAAATAAAAGATATGCAGTATGAAGTGGTTAGTTCGGTTATTAATACTTATATTCCACCACAAAGCCTGGAAGAACAATGGAATATTTCAGGTTTGGAAACAGCAATGGACGATGATTTTGGCCTTAAGCTGGGTATTAAAGGCTGGCTGGAAGAGGACGACAGCCTGCACGAGGAAAGCTTACGAGAAAAAATATTTCAGGAAGTGGAGCAGGCTTATGAGCTAAAAGAAAAAGAATCCGGCTCTGAGGTTATCCGCCATATTGAAAAAGCAGTGATGTTGCAGGTTCTGGATCAACATTGGAGAGAACATCTGGCAACAATGGATCAACTCAGACAGGGGATTCACTTACGTAGTTATGCACAGAAAAACCCAAAGCAGGAATACAAACGTGAAGCGTTTCAGCTTTTTATCGAGCTACTCGATAAAATGAAGCGTGAAGTTGTGACTATATTAAGCCGTGTACAAGTACGCAGTGAAGAGGAAGTGACAGCATTGGAAGAACAGCGCAGGCGCGTGGCTGATGGCGATATGGAATATCAGCATGATGAAGCATCGGCTATGGGTGAAAATGCGGTTGCAGACGAAGAACATACTCCCTTTGTACGTGACGGGCGAAAAGTCGGTCGTAATGAGCCTTGCCCCTGTGGTTCAGGTAAAAAATACAAACAATGCCATGGTCGATTAAGCTAAAGTAGCAATACGGAATGAATATACTGGATGATATTAATCATTTGTTGCCGGTTGCTGGTATTAATATAGCAACAGCAGCCGCAAATATTAGCTATGCAGATCGCACTGATCTGACTTTAATAGAAATTGCAGCGGGTTCAACAACATCAGCCGTGTTTACGCAAAATGCGTTTTGTGCGGCACCTGTCACGGTTGCAAAACAGCATTTAAAACAAACGGCACCGCGCTATTTATTAGTGAATGCAGGTAATGCAAATGCAGGTACAGGGCAAGCGGGTATTGATGCTGCTATCGCTTGTTGTGAATCCATTGCTTCTGAGCTTGATTGTGATGTTAATCAGGTACTGCCTTTTTCAACCGGTGTCATTGGTGAGAATTTACCGGTTGATAAAATCAAAAAAGTGATTCCTGATTTAAAAATTGATTTAAATCCACATCACTGGATGGCGGCAGCGAACGCAATCATGACAACCGATACCGTACCTAAAGGGGTATCGTGTCAGGTTAATATTGCAAACCAGGTTGTAACGATTACTGGAATTGCAAAAGGTGTGGGTATGTTACGGCCGGATATGGCAACCATGCTGGCTTATATTACAACCGATGCCAAAATTGAACAGAGTATGCTGGATAACTGTTTAACAAAAGCCGTGGCGCAATCATTGAATCGAATTACCGTTGATGGTGACACATCAACCAATGATGCCTGCGTATTAGTTGCAACAGGCCAGAGTAAAGTTGCAATATCTGAATTAAGCATAGCTGAATTTCAACAAGCACTTGATAAGGTATTTGAAACATTAGCCAAAGCACTGGTTAGAGATGCTGAAGGTGCGACTAAACTTATTACGATTAATGTAAGTGAAGCACAAAATACACAGGAATCTGACCGGGTTGCCTATACGATTGCTCATTCGCCACTGGTTAAAACGGCATTTTTTGCCAGTGACCCGAATTGGGGGCGTATTCTGGCTGCTGTAGGCCGTGCGGGTGTTAAAGATCTGAATATCAATAAACTAAAAATTTTTATCGGTGATGTTTGCATTGTTGAGAACGGAGGCCGGTCAGCATCGTACAGTGAAGAACTTGGGCAGAAGGTTATGAATGAATCTGAGATCAGCATTCATATTCAACTTGGCCGTGGTCAGGCCAGTTCAACAATCTGGACATGTGACTTTTCTTATGACTATGTCAAGATTAATGCTGAATACCGCTCATAAAATCTAACCCTTTTTTATTAGTGTGAAACAGAAAATACATGTTGCTGTTGGTCTGATTAAGAATAACGATAATCAATATCTTATTTCAAAACGGCATGCTCATTTACACCAGGGAGGTTTGTGGGAGTTTCCTGGTGGGAAAGTTGAACCGAATGAATCGATATATGATGCATTGTGCCGCGAGCTTCAAGAAGAACTTAACCTTACTGTAAAACAGGCTAGCCCTTTTATTCGTGTTTCTTACCGGTATCCGGATAAACATGTTTGTTTAGACGTATGGCGGGTTGATGATTTTATGGGTGACTTGCACAGTCCATCCGCTCAGGCTATTCAATGGGTGCACCCTGCGGATCTTTCAAATTACACCTTTCCTGCTGCAAACAAAGCAATTTTAAACTGTATTGCACTCCCTGAATGTTATGCGATTAGCGGGGCATTTGAGAATAAGGCTGACTATGTTCGGCACCTTAAGCATTGTTTAAATAAGGGGGCAAAGCTTATTCAGCTTCGAACGCCAACCCTTGATTTAGATACGTTAATTGATTTGGCCGATATTTCAAAATATCTATGTGAAAAAGAAAAGGTAAAGCTAATTGTTAATACCGATGCTGACTTTTTAGAACAATGTAATGTGGATGGTATTCATTTAAACCGTCAGCGTTTATTTCAATATTCCTCCCGCCCTGTTCAAGCGGATAAAATTCTTGCGGCATCGGTGCACAATCTAGCTGAATTACAGCAAGCAACAAAGATTGAAGCAGACTTCATTGTGGTGTCACCAGTATTAAAAACAACAAGCCATCCTGATGCCATTCCTATTGGTTGGGAGGGACTTGAAAAAATAATAAGTCAGTCCAGTATTCCTGTTTTTGCATTAGGTGGAATGAAACAAGATATGTTATTAAAAGTAAAAAAACAGGGTGGCTATGGTATTGCTGCAATCAGCGAATTCTGGGGTACTGCGTAATGAGGTTTTTCTTACAGTCTGCTGCGGTCGCTTTTTTTGTTATTACGATTATTGTTATAATTAGACTGTATTATCCATTGGCAGATAATACTAAAGGCTCGGCTGTTGTTATCCCTTTAACAGCAGTCGGTCAATGTAATTTACTTCAGTCTAATTGTATATTCACTGCAGGAAATGAAAAAATCGAAATAAAATTCTCGGGTGATGTTCGTACAATGCAGACTTTTAAGTTGTTGGCTAAACTTAATAATTTTGATGAGACGATAACCGATGTGGTTGTTGACTTTTCCATGCAATCGATGAAGATGGGGTTTAATTACTTTCGATTAGCTCAGAATAAGAGTGCCGATATTACTGGATATTGGCAAACTTCTATTTTATTACCTGTCTGTGTTAGTAAGCAAACAGACTGGCTTATGCAATTTGTAGTCAAAACAGAAAATAGAACATATAAGGTGGCTATTCCGTTAACGATTAAATAAAAAGCGATTCAGGAAAAATCGTCGGTAGTGTTGAGCCCGTTTTCGCTAAAGGTGGGTTCACCCTTAATTCGATGGTTTTCGCTGGCCCATTCACCAAGGTCAATAAGCTTACAACGCTCACAACAAAAGGGACGCCACTGTTCTTTAGCTGACCAGATAAGTTCTTTTTGACAGGTTGGGCATTTAATCGTTTTATTCATTCTTATAAACTGCAACAGTTAAGTTCAAAATCAACATTGTCATTTGTTTGCATGGGTCTACCGGTATCACGGGGTTCCAGAAATCGTATTGTAAAACGGTGTTTGCCACCACTTAGTTCTGCAAAATAGGGGAGCTTATTGCTAATGGATACCCGGATTAGTTTTGTTTCGCTGTTGCTATCAAGTGATTGCTGGTAAAAACCACTTTCGGCCTGTAGTTCTGTTGGATTTGCGCTTTCTCTTAGGATACCAAGAATAAGCACGATAGGGCGATTCACAATTTTGAGTTGTTCATACCAGTTTTCTATTTTTTCTATACGTGATTCGGCTGCCTGTTGTAGCCAGAAATGGTAGGCTGGCATATCGAATCGGCAACTACCGCCTATTACGCTACTGCGCTGTAATAATGCGGTGATAAGCTCATTATTCCGTAATTGCTGGCCTAATTGCCCATCGGTGTGGTGTAAGCTTGCGATTGAATCAGTCAGTTGTTCCAGAACGGTCGTGAGTTGTTCTAAATCAACGCCCGGTGTGCCTTGCAGTGCAGCCAAAGCGCTGTGTAAAAATTCCAGTTCTTTTAATAGCTCGTTTTTAAAGTCACTTCGTGCAAGCAATTCTAGAATATCAATCAGTGACGAAAGTGTCGCACGACTGTCCCAGGTAGAGTAGCCTCTGAGTGTATAGGAAGCCTGGCTAAATAAATGTTCCAGCCGCATAAAAGTTCGTATGCGCTCATTTAGTGGTAATTCATAAGTGACTAATTCATCCATAGCGGGTAATTATATAAAAAAACACCCAAAAAAAATATGCAGTATTAACGTAATTTGCATAAATTTACGGATTATCTTTGTTAGCTAATTTTAGATAAAAAGCGTGTAAGTCTCGGACTTGCTGTTTTAATTGCCTGAGATCGTTATTATTCTGAATAATATCATCGGCATGTTTTAAGCGATAAGCCTGTGAGCTTTGTAGCTTAATGATGCGTTCAACATCCTGTGCCGGAACCTGGTCTCGCTGAGTCGTTCGCTCTATTTGTATATCAGTATCGCAGTCAACAACCAAAATACGGTCAAGCATATAGTCTGATTTTGTTTCAAAAAGTAATGGGATAACAATGATGCAATATTGGGTGTTGAGTTGTGATATTTCGCTATTAACCTGTGTTTGAATTTCCGGGTGGGTAATATCTTCGAGTTGTTGTTTTAAATTGAGATCGTTAAATACAATATTGCGTAATGCTTTACGGTTAATTGATGCATCTTTGTTTAATATCTTTTTTCCAAATATGTTGAGTATTTTTTTATAGGCAGGTTTGCCCACTTCAACAATCTGGCGAGCGATAATATCGGTGTCGATAATCGCAACTTTATTTTCATTATCATCGAGTTTATAAAAAAGATCACTAACGGTTGTTTTACCGCTACCAATACCCCCTGTTAAACCTATTTTTAGCATTTCAATACAAGTCTTAATTTAAACCAACATACTGCATATAGGCTGAATTAATGGCTTCGCCCCACAGCATAAAAATCCAGCCGGCAATGGCAAGGTAAGGTCCGAAGGGAATTTTTTTGCTGAGGGACTGGTTCTTAAAGAGGATTAAAGTAATGCCAATAACGGCACCGGCAATGGAGGAGAGTATAATAATAACACCCAGTGACTGCCAGCCAAACCAGGCACCGAACAAGGCCAGTAGTTTGAAGTCGCCATAGCCCATGCCTTCTTTTTTTGTGATCAGTTTAAACAGCTGGTATACAGTCCATAAACTTAAGTACCCGGCTATAGCGCCGATAACAGCACTGTTAATATCAGTATATAAATTAAAAATATTTAGCAGCAGGCCGAGCCAGATAAAGGGTAGTATTAAATTATCAGGGAGATACTGGTGGTCAAAATCAATACCACTGAGTGCAATTAAATTCCATGTGAGTGCTAAAGCAAAAAATGCCTGCCAGCTTAAGCCATAGTGTAAAACAACGGCGAGTGTTAGCAGGCTGGTGAGCAATTCAATAAAGGGGTAGCGTGGTGATATCTTTATTTTACACTCGCTGCAGCGGCCTTTAAGAAAGAGATAACTCAGAACAGGAATATTTTCTAAAAGGGTAATTTTATGGTTACAGTTGGGGCAACTGGATGCTGGTACTGCTAAATTATAGTTGCTCTCGGGTGCGGTTTGTTTGTAATTAAAGGCTTTGTCCTGTTCGGACAGAAAGCCAACACAATCCTGAGACCACTCACGCATAAGCATTTTAGGTAGCCGGTGTATTACAACATTTAAAAAACTACCAAAAATCAAGCCGATAATAATAGCCAATATGGCCACAAGCGCGGGCGTCTGGTTTAGCGTTTCAATCACATCCATTTTAGGTTGAGTTTTTATCCACCAACAATCTTACCCATCTGGAAGATAGGCATATACATTGCGATAACCAGGCCACCAATGAGCACACCTAGAATGGCCATAATAAGGGGTTCGAGCAAGCTGCTCATACTGTCTACCGCATTATCCACTTCTTCTTCATAAAAGTCGGCCACTTTACTCAGCATTGTATCTACCGAGCCGGCTTCTTCACCAATGGCGGCCATTTGCACGACCATATTCGGAAATAACCCGGACTGGTTCATGGCAACATTTAGTTGTGTACCGGTTGCCACTTCATCTTTCATAATAAGTACAGCATCTTTAAAAACAACATTGCCCACAGCACCGGCGACGGACACCATAGCTTCAACTAGAGGAACACCGGCGGCAAACATGGTGGCCAGGGTTCGAGAGAAGCGTGCAATCGCTGCTTTTTCTAATATGTTACCAATAATGGGCATTTTGAGCATACCGCGATCGAGTATGTGGTTAAATTTGGGGGAGCGTTTTTTTGCTTCCACCACACCATATATGGCCAGGCCAATACCACCAAACACGGCCCACCACCATACCTGGAAGAACTGCGAAAGATTGATAACAAAGCGGGTAATGGCTGGGAGATCGGCACCAAACCCCATAAATAATTGTTCAAACATTGGAATTACAAAAATCATCAGGATGGCAGTAATAATAAAAGACACCGCAATCACAGCGGCTGGATAAAACAATGCTTTTTTAATTTTGCCTTTAATGGATTCAGTTTTTTCTTTATAGGTCGCGATTTTATCCAGGATGCTATCGAGGATACCGGCGTGCTCACCAGCTTGTACGAGGTTGCAAAAAAGTTCATCAAAGTGGTAGGGGTGTTTTGCAAGGGCATCGGATAAATTACTGCCCCCTTCAATGTCGGCTTTAATCGCCAGCAGTAGATCCTGCATGGCTTTATTTTCGTGGCCACGACCGATAATTTCAAAACCCTGCACGAGGGGCACACCGGCATCCATCATGGTGGCTAATTGTCGACTAAAAATTGCAATGTCTTTTGCTTTGACCCTGCCTCGGCCTCCACCAAACAAGGGTTTTGCTTTCTTTTTAATTTTACTGGGATTAATTCCCTGGCGGCGTAAAGTGGCTTTGACTAAAGAAATATTTGCGCCACGGGATTCGCCTTTGACTTTTTTACCTTTATTATCTTTACCTTCCCAGATAAAGACATCTTGTTTTTTTGTTTTAGTCGCCATGTGCGTTTTCCTTATGTACCGCTGTGCTATTATTTTATTATTAAGTTTATAACTTTGAGATTATTCTTTTGTAACACGATTAATTTCATCGAGACTGGTCATACCCGCTTTTATCTTTTTAAGACCGGATTGTCGTAAATCAGGAACACCTTCTTTTTGTGCTTGCTTACCTAGCACCAGTGCATTACCGCCTTCCATGATAATACGGCCCATTTCTTCTGAAACAGGCATAACCTGATAAATACCGACGCGGCCTTTATAGCCTTCTGTGCACTGGTCACAGCCTTTTGGCCCATAAATAGTAATGCCCTGTTTTATTTCTTCGTTGCTAAAACCTTCTTCGAGCAGTGCCTCTTTGGGGATATCCAGTGTTTTTTTACAATGCGTGCATAAGCGACGGCATAAACGTTGTGCCACAATTAAATGAACTGTAGAGGCAATATTATAGCCGGGCACGCCCATGTTAACTAATCGTGTGAGTGTTTGTGGTGCATCATTGGTGTGTAAGGTTGATAATACCAGGTGACCGGTTTGTGCAGCCTTGATGGCAATTTCTGCGGTTTCCAGATCGCGGATCTCACCCACTAGAATAATATCCGGATCCTGACGAAGGAAAGCACGCAATGCACTTGAAAAGTTCAGCCCGACTTTATTATTGACATTAACCTGATTAATCCCCGGCATGTTGATTTCCACCGGATCTTCAGCGGTTGAAATGTTAACTCCCGGCTGGTTAAGAATGTTGACCCC
>QIKU01000209.1 GCA_003232015.1 Gammaproteobacteria bacterium | reverse complement strand
TGGCTATGGAGCCATTTCAAGAATGGGGTGCTATACTACCGGGTTCTTTTTATTCTGGTTACTAACCTCGGCAACCTGTGTGATGATGTGTTATTTTCAACGGCCATGCGAGAAGAAGTAATCACCTAGTCATAGACAGCAAGGCAGTTACGCCCGGCGGCTTTTGCTTTATATAGCGCTTTGTCGGCAGCGCGAATAAAGCTTTCTGCGTTAGTAAAACTATTAATGTCCATATGCGACGCCAGGCCGACTGAAACCGTTGGGGTTAAGGTCTGGCCATCAATGTTTATTTGTGTAGATGTGGTGAGCAGGGTAATTAAACGGCTTAGCGCTTCTTCTGCAATTTGTGCAGTTGAACCAGGCAGCATTAGAATAAATTCATCTCCACCATAACGTGCCAGAATATCTGTCTGGCGAATATTGTCCGAGAAAAAATCAGCAATCGCAGTTATGATTTTATCACCGATCAAATGGCCATGTGTGTCGTTGATTTCTTTAAAGTTGTCAATATCAATAAAGGCAATCGAAAGTGGCCAACGATTTACATTGGCATTTTCATATTCTTCTTCTAATAAGCGTTCAAAGTGTTTGCGGTTATAAACATTGGTTAAATAATCAAGTTGATTCTCTTTTGTTATTTCTTTAACTTGCTCTGCAATATTTTGAATTTGGTGTTGGTCGTGTTCAGTCTGCTTAATAAAATGTATGCTGCGTAGCAAGGTGACTTCACGTGCTTCTTCGAGAATTTGGCCTTGTTTGATTTCATCATCAAAATTTACATCAAATAAAGTAGATATACTCAGGAGTTCTTTGTTTATATCGGCGACCAGTTGGCTAAATTCGTCTGCATCAACACTTAAGGCTAAAGCTGCTGCTTCTAAAGTTGATTGAAATAACTCATTGGGGTTTTCTTCTAACCACATATCAGCCAGAGTACCTGAAAAACTCAGACACAAATGAAATTGACTGCTGGTTTTATCCTGAACTTGCATATGGTTGCTTAGTGAATGACTGTGCAGCACGGCATTAACGATGTCTTGAGGAAAGTTCCATGAATTTAATAGCCAGGCGCCAACGCAGGAGTGTTCAAGTTTTAAGGCACTTCTTTCCAGGTTAATGCGTTCGGTATGTTTGATGCATATTTTGTCATAGTTGAAGTACGGGGGGGGGGTTAAATTTTCGAGTGCAAGGATGCCAATGTCTTGCAATAAGCCAACAAGAAACAGATCTTCAAGTTTTGATAAGCCAAACCGTTTTCCAAGCAAGCGGGCGATTTCAGCAGAAAGAATGGAGCGTTTCCAGTAATTATCATGGTTGCACTTACTGTGACCCTTTACTTTAAGTGAATGGAATAATGAAAAACTCAGGGCGATAGTGAGTGCAGTGTTAAAGCCGAGTAAGGTGAGCGCTTCACGTAAGTTGTTTATTGCGCGCCGTTGCGAATAAAGGGGTGAGTTGGCTATTTTTAACAGTTTGGCTGATATTGCAGGATCAGCCGATATAATTGCGGCAACATCTCTCAGGCTAATATCGGGGTCTTTGCTAGCCTCTATAATTTTAACGGCAATAACCGGCAGACTGGGCAGGTTGGTATTGGCTGCCAGCTGTTTTTCCAGATCTGGCGGCAGTAGTGCATCTTGATGGGTGTTAGGCATTAGCCTTTATCCTTTGTAGTATTAGGCGTTATTGTTTTCATATGTGGTTATGATGATTTTCCAATATTGCTTTCATTTCCGGAAAGCAACTTTTTAATGTTACTCTTATGTCGCCAGAAAAGAATAATAACCATGGTAATGGTTAAGATAATGAGAGGTGTTGCATTAGGCACTAAATAAAACAAATAAACAGGTGCCAGCGCGGTGGCAATGAGTGCCGCGAGCGAGGATAGTTTAAAAACTTTTGCAATAATCAACCAGGTTGCCGCTGTTGCCAGCCCCACCCACCATGAAAAGCCAAATAAAATGCCGAGCAAGGTGGCGACGCCTTTACCGCCTTTAAAGCCAAAGAACACAGGGAATAAGTGGCCGATAAAAGCGGCTGCTCCGGTGAGTGCTACTGTGAGGCTACTGAGCTCAAGATAACGAGCAGCCAGCACCGGGAGCAGGCCTTTAAGCATGTCAGCAAACAAGGTAATGGCAGCAGCCTTTTTACCGCCAACGCGGAGCACATTGGTGGCTCCCGGGTTGCCGGAGCCCTGAGTGCGTGGGTCGGGGAGCTGCATTATTTTACAGACAATAATAGCTGCTGACACGGAGCCGAGTAAATAGGCCAGGCTAATGACAGAAATATCAAGAATGGGCATTCAATAAAAACTTCCAGCTGAAAAGTAAGCATGGATTATAGAGCGAATCGGCTTAGCAGTGTATAGTTTAAGATCAATATTACTGGATTTAGATAAACCTTATATTATGCAAGACATTATATTTATCAATGAGTTACAAATTGAGACCGTTATCGGCATTTTCGACTGGGAGCGGCAAATTAAACAAACAGTGGTGCTGGATTTAGAACTGGCAACGGATATAAGCAAAGCCGCCGCATCGGATCATATTGATGACACAATTGACTACAAAACGCTCACCAAAACTGTGATTACCTTTGTTGAAGCCAGTGAATTTCAACTGGTGGAAACGCTTGCAGAGCGTGTTTGTGAGCTGGTACGCAGCGACTTTAATGTGGCCTGGGTTCGGCTCAGACTGAATAAGCCGGGTGCATTGCGAGGTGCGCGTGATGTCGGTATTTTAATCGAGCGTGGTAGTCGATGAGGCTGTTAGTCATCGCCATTTTTTCGCAGGTGAAGTGATGCCACGCGTCTACATTAGCATTGGCAGTAACGTGAATGCCGAAGCTAATATTGGTGCGGCGATTGCGGCATTGAAAAAGTTGTATGCTGGATTAACACTTTCTACCGTTTATAAAAACAGGGCGGTGGGTTTTGATGGCGACGATTTTTTAAATCTGGTGGTGGGGTTGGAAACGGAGCAATCCATTCCCGATTTTGTTGAGCATTTACATTGCATTGAAGCTGCACAGGGTCGTGCTCGCCATACAGAGAAAAAATTCAGTTCAAGAACGCTGGATATGGATTTGCTGTTATACGGGAGTGAGGTTTTTCATAGTGACAGCATATCGATTCCCCGCGATGAAATAACACGTTATGCTTTTGTTTTACAACCTCTTTTTGAGTTAGTCCCCGATTACTATCATCCCACGGAAAAATGCACGATAGCTCAATTGTGGGGCAGTTTTGATAAGCAGGGTTTAACGATGGAGCCCGTTGAATTAGCCGCGCTGTGATTTTAACCGTTTAGGGAGCGTCCACCGTCTACTGCAATAATTTGTCCGGTAATAAAGGGTGCTCGGGTTGCCAGAAATAAAACCGTTTGCGCAATATCGGCAGGGTTTCCCTGCCGTTTTAAAAATGAGCGCGATACGATGCGTTGCTGGGTAAGCTCATCCATGTCATTTTCTGGCCATAAAATGGCACCGGGGGAAACGCCATTGACGCGCACTTCAGGCCCCAGTTCTTTTGCTAACGATTTTGTCATCATCGCTAAACCAGCTTTGGCCATGCAGTAAATCGGGTGCGCTTTAAGTGGGTTTTGCGAATGGATGTCGACAATATTAACAATACAGCCTTTAGATTTTTTTAATGCCGGAGCGGCTGCCTGAGCCAGAAAAAAGGGTGCTTTTAAATTACTGCCCATTAAGTCGTCCCAGTCATCTTCGGTGGCTTTGCCCATCGGGGTTGGGTAAAAGCTGGAGGCGTTATTGATAACAACATCGAGTTGCGAAAAACTTTCCAGAGTGCTTTTTACCAGCGCATTCAGGCCTTTGGTGACGTGTAAATCAGCCTGAATAAGAATAACCGAATCGGAACGAATAGCATTGAGTTTTTCCTGCAGTTCTTTTGCTTCTGCGCGTGAATTCCGGTAATGCAAGGCCAGCCTGAAGCCTTCATTGTGCAGCAGGGTGGCGATTTGTGCGCCAATGCGACGAACACCGCCGGTAATTAGCGCTACCTTGTTTTGAGTGTTGTGGTTAGAATCCTGTTCCGACATACTGAGTATTGTAACCCGAAGTGACTTAAAGAGATATGATCCCGACCGAACAAGCCGATGCGGTTAACCAGTTACCCTTGCCCGATAAAGCCGCCGCTGAGCATAGTCAGCGGGTAAAGCAATGCGCACTGGATAAAATAGCAGCAGCAGGCAGCTTGTTGTTTACTGATTATATGCAAACCGTATTGTATGAGCCGGGTCTGGGTTATTACAGTGCTGGCAGCACCAAGTTAGGCGCCGAGGGTGACTTTATCACCGCACCTGAAATATCCGCGTTATTTTCGCAAACTCTGGCGCAAGCAATACTTCCTGCACTGGTAGCCATTGAACATGTCTGCATTTTAGAGGTGGGCGCCGGTAGCGGTAAAATGGCGGCGGATATGCTTACCCATCTTGATTCATTAAACAGCCTGCCTGAGCGCTACTGTATATTAGAGCTGAGTGCGGATTTACGCTTGCGCCAGCAACAATATCTTAAAGAAAAAATACCGGCGTTATACGAACGTGTTTTCTGGTTAGATGCGCTACCAGAACAGCTACATGCTGTTGTTATAGCCAATGAATTACTGGATGCAATGCCAGTGGTGCGCTTTAAAAAAGAACAGCAAGGCATTTCACTTGAATACGTGGCGGTGGTTGATGATGAATTCCATGGTGAGTTTATTCAGGATAAGAGTAATGTACTTTATCAGCGGGCAACTAAGCGCATTGCACAAATGCAAGCGAATGGTTTAGTCCTGGAGCCGGGCTATCTATCTGAAATTAATTTTAATGCCGAAGACTGGTTAAGCAGTGTTGCCGATAAACTGCAACAGGGTGTAATCGTTTTAATTGACTATGGTTACCCGCAACACGAGTATTACCATGCACAACGCAATCAGGGTACGCTCAATTGTTTTTACCGGCATCGTCAGCATAGCAATCCTTTTGTTTATCCAGGGTTGCAGGATTTAACCGCACACATTGATTTTACCGCACTGGCTGATTGCGCGATAGACAACGGACTGAGCGTGACCGGTTATACGTGTCAGTCAAACTTTTTGTTAGGAGCCGGCCTTGCTGCATTAACTGAACTAGCTGCGAGTGAATACATTGAACAAAATAATATTGCCGCCCAAATGGAACTGGCTAATCAGGTAAAAAAACTTACCATGCCCTACGAGATGGGCGAACTTGTAAAAGTAATCGGTTTTAGTAAAAACTGCCAGGCTGAGCTGGCCGCTTTTCATTTTAAAGACATGCGCGATCATTTATAATTATTGTTTATTGCATAGGAAGCCGCATGACGTTAATACAGATTATCATTTTAGCTCTAGTGCAGGGCTTTACCGAATTTTTACCTGTTTCAAGTTCCGCGCATTTAATTTTGGTGCCGATTGCCACTGGCTGGCAGGATCAGGGGCTGGCTTTTGATATTGCCGTTCATGTCGGCACGCTCTCTGCGGTAATGCTGTATTTTAAAAAAGAAGTCACGGCAATGGCGGTTGACTGGAGCGTGTCCTGTGTTAAGCGTAAGCGTGTGGGTGAAAGTCGTCTGGCCTGGGCGGTTATTTTTGGCACCATTCCCGTCATGATTGCCGGTTTGTTGTTTAGCGATATTATTGACAGTACGTTGCGTTCACCGCTGGTCATCGCCTATACAACCATTGGTTTTGGCGCGCTTTTATGGCTTGCCGATGTGAAAGGCTCGCGGCAACGTGATGAGCATAGCTTGTCCTGGCGTGATATTCTGATTATCGGCTTTGCACAGGCCATTGCTTTAATTCCCGGCACATCGCGTTCCGGTATTACGATGACCGCAGCACTACTATTAGGCTTAAGCCGATCTGCCGCAGCGCGCTTTTCTTTCCTGCTTTCTATCCCTGCTATTTTAGCGTCAGGCAGTTATAAATCATTACAGTTAATACAGGGTGGCCATGCGGTTAACTGGGGTGAAATATTCCTAGGTGTATTTTTATCCGGCATAATCGCTTATGGCTGCATTCATGTGTTTTTAGCCTTTTTAGAACGGGTAGGAATGATGCCGTTTGTTATTTACCGATTTGTTCTGGGCATCGTGCTAATTGTAATCTTCATCTAAAAATACAATGCCCGAAAATGATCCGCGATTAGGCTTTTCGCACTATTATAGGTCGCTCAAGCTTTATACATAGTGCTAAGTCATTGTTTAGTATGATGGCATATTTTATGCAACAGCTTAACCCACACAACAGGAATGAACGGTTTCTAAAGCTATTTAAAGCGTTGGCCGTTGCAAACATGTTATAAAGTTATTAAAAATAGATGACTAGGGTTCCGGCTCAATATGAGTGACTGGTCCGAGAGTTATCGACCTACCATACAGACACTTCTCTTGTTAGTTAGGTTACACGGCGGGACAAAAGCCCGGGAGACTCAACCGATTAAAAACCGTTGATTCCTCCTGTGTCAGTTTCGATTATATAAAGTGTAACCATTAAGGGGAGTTATCAATGAAACATTCAATAAAGTTCTTATTACTGACATTCGTTTTTTTGTTTTCAACACCGGTTTTGGCAAAAGACAGTTTTAAAGTGTGCTGGTCAATTTATGTTGGCTGGATGCCGTGGGATTATGGTAAAAGTTCCGGCATTGTAAAAAAATGGGCAGACAAATATGGCATCTCAATTGAAGTCGTACAAATAAATGATTATATCGAATCCATCAATCAATATACGGTTGGTGCCTATGATGGTTGTACCATGACGAACATGGATGCTTTAACCATACCCGCGGCCGGTGGTGTTGATTCAACGGCATTGATAGTGGGTGACTTTTCAAATGGTAATGATGGTATCATTTTAAAAGGCAAGAAAAACCTCAGCGATATAAAAGGGCAAACAATCAACCTGGTTGAGCTGAGTGTTTCACATTACTTGTTGGCGCGCGCACTGGACAGCATTAACCTGAAAGAAAAGGACGTCAAAGTTGTTAACACATCCGATGCGGATATGGTTGCTGTTTATGGCACAAAAGGTACAACGGCGGTAACGACCTGGAACCCATTGTTAAGCGAAATTACTGCCATGCCTAACAGCTATAAAGTTTATGACTCAAGCCAGATCCCGGGCGAAATTATCGACTTAATGGTCGTGAATACGAAAACCTTAAAAGCAAATCCAAAATTTGCTAAAGCCTTAACCGGTGCCTGGTATGAAATACTGTCTAATATGAAAGGCAGTTCTGCCAGTGCTAAAAAAATACGTACTCAGTTAGGCAAGGCATCGGGCACGGATTTAAAAGGTTATGACGCACAGTTAGCAACCACTGAAATGTTTTTTAGTGCCGCGGATGCTGTCAAGTTTACGAATAGCCCAAAACTGAAACAAACAATGAAAAATGTTGCGGAGTTTAGCTTTGCGCATGGCTTGTTAGGCGATACAGCAAAAAATGCCGAAGTAATTGGCATTAAAACACCGGCCGGCGTTTTTGGTAATGCGAAAAATATCAAATTTCGTTTCGACCCGTCTTATATGAAGATGGCGGCAGACGGTAAACTTTAACCGTTATAGCGGCTCTCGGTAAAACGAGAGCCGGTTTAAAATAATATAAAACAGTTCACTATGTTATCGAAACGCTTGATAAATCGAAAGCCATCCGTGGTCGCCAAAGTTGCATTAGGCATGTTGCCGTTTATTGTAACGCTTATTGTCTATATGTGGTTTTCAGATATCAGGCTTGAAGCAAACCCGGATGACAAGCTGATGCCGTCGTTGTCAAAAATGGGGGATGCGATTAATCGAATGGCATTTGTTCCAAGTAAGCGTTCGGGTGAATATTTACTATTGATTGATACGCTGGCAAGTTTAAATCGTTTGCTGTTGGGCGTATTTATAAGTGCACTTATCGGCTTAACCTTTGGCATATTAAATGGTGCAATACCACTGGTTCGAGCAAAGCTATCACCTTATGTTACGGCTTTATCTCTCATTCCTCCAATGGCAATTTTACCCATATTATTTATCGTTTTTGGTTTGGGTGAAGTATCTAAAGTGATGCTCATCGTTATCGGTATTACACCTTTTTTAATTCGCGACTTACAGGCGCGAACATTAGAGCTACCAAAGGCGCAATTAATCAAAGCACAAACCATTGGAGCAAATAGTTGGCAGGTTATTGTTCGGGTGATATTGCCACAGATTATGCCGCGCCTGCTGGTGGCGGTGCGTTTGTCGTTAGGCACAGCCTGGTTGTTTTTAATTGCTGCAGAAGCCATTGCCTCTACCGAAGGTCTGGGTTATCGCATTTTTTTGGTACGGCGGTATTTGTCGATGGATGTGATCCTGCCCTACGTAGTGTGGATAGCGATACTTGCCTTTTTGCTGGACTGGTTATTGAGAAAAATATCAAACCGCTTATATCCGTGGTTTCAGGCTCAAAGTGGTGATAAGCCATGAGCTATATCAGCGTAAACAAGCTGTGGAAAAACTATGGCGACAATGTTGTACTGGAACGTGTCAACGCAAGTGTTGATAAAGGCGAGTTTATTACCATTGTGGGAACCTCGGGCTGTGGTAAAACTACTTTTTTAAATATGCTGTTAGGAACAGAGTCTGCTAGCAAGGGTGAAATTTTACTGCAAGGCACACCAATACCCGATGAGCCGAATGAAGATCGTGGCATTGTATTTCAGAAGTATTCCGTTTTCCCTCATTTAACTGCTTTGCAAAATTTAATGATCCCCGAAGAACTGCAAAGTGCGAAGTTATTGTGCAGAGTGTTTGGTGAGAAGCGTAAAGCCATTACGGAAACTGCCCGTGAAATGTTAGTGATGGTGGGTCTGGAGCAGGCTGCTAATCGTTACCCGCACGAACTTTCAGGGGGGATGCAGCAACGTTTAGCCATCGCACAAGCTTTAATGAAGCGCCCCAAAATTTTATTGCTTGATGAGCCTTTCGGTGCACTGGATCCGGGTATCCGTAAAGATATGCACAAACTTATTCTGGGTATCTGGAAAAAAACACAAATTAATGTCTTTATGATCACGCATGATATTAAAGAAGGTTTTCATCTTGGTACACGTTTGTGGGTGTTTGATAAAGTTCGGCACGATCCTGATGCACCGAATGCCTATGGTGCAACGATTACCTATGATATTCCATTAGGAAAATGCGACGCGCAAACGTATAACGAAATTGACACATCACTTGAACAAAGCCGTAAGGAGCTTGATATTTTAGAGGCTACTCCATGAGTACAATACTATACGAAGATGAAATTGCCCCGGCCAGTCACTGGTCTCTGCGAATGAAGCGAGGAACATCACTGCGTTTAATAGACAAAGACGGTGGTGCGAATGTGGGTATGTTATTTTATAATCCTGAAAATTTACTGGAACGCTACAATGCGCCTGATACATTAAAATGCCAGCATACCTTTAAGTTGACCAAAGGCCATTGCTTATATTCAGATATGGGGCGTATTTTTTGCTCTATTGTGGAAGACACGGTTGGCTGGCACGAAACGGTTTGTGGTAACACAACTAAAAAAATTATTGAGTCAAAGTGGGGTGAACATAATTACCAGGATTACCGTAACGATTGGCAACAAAATGGTTACAACAGTTTTCTGGTCGAACTGGCTAAATATGGCCTTGGAAAAAAAGATATGGCGGCGAATTTAAACTTGTTTAGCCGTGTTGAAGTAAGTGGACAAGGTGAGTTGCGTTACCAGAAGAATAACAGCAATGCCGACGACTACATCGAGTTACGTTTTGAAATGGATACTTTGGTAATACTGCATAGTTGCCCGCATCCTTTAAGTACGAGTAGCCAATACCCCAGAAAACCGGTTCAGTATCAAATTCGTCAGGCAGAACCAGTCGCTGACGATGACTTCTGTAAAAATTCGCATCCAGAAAATCAGCGTGGCTTTAAGAATAATGCACTTTACCATCTTGGTGTTGATAGTGGGGGTTGCTGCGCATGATAAAAGAAAGTTTTTTAGTCGCTGATAATGCTATCGCACGCGATATTGTACCTGCGGGTGATTATTTAATGAAAGTTGTTAAAAAAGGGCAAACCTTTCGCATTCTGGATCTGCAAGGTAATCAGGCTGCCGATACGTTATTTTACAAAGCGGATGACCCCTCAGAGCGCTACAGCGCAATGGACACCATTCGTGAACAAGGCAATGTGTACTTATCAGCGGGTACAAAATTAATGTCAAATGAATGCAATGTCATGTTGGAGATTGTTGCCGATACCTGTGGCCGGCATGACACACTGGGGGGTGCCTGTGCGACAGAAAGTAATACGGTACGTTATGCTCTGGAAAAAAAATGCATGCATGCCTGCCGAGACAGCTGGATGTTAGCGGTTGCCGAAAATGAACAGTTTAAAATGAGTAAGCGTGATATAACGCATAACATTAACTTTTTTATGAATGTTCCGGTTACACGCGATGGTGGATTAACCTTTGAAGACGGGATATCTGCCGCAGGTAAGTATGTTGAAATGGAAGCGGTGATGGATGTCATTATACTTATTTCAAATTGCCCGCAATTAAACAATCCTTGCAATGGTTATAATCCAACGCCAATTGAGGTTTTAGTTTGGTAAAGGCGCTATGCACGCTGGGACGACCCAACGGTGCTGCTTAAATGGCTGGACGACCGGCCCTGTTTTTTCACTAGTAAACTATGTTTAAAAAAATTCTTATAGCGAATCGTGGTGCGATAGCCGTTCGTATCATCCGCACACTTAAACGCATGGGTATTACTTCGGTTGCAGTTTATCATGAAGCCGATCGTGATTCGTTACATGTACAACATGCCGACGAAGCGTACTCACTGGGTGATGGTCGAGCCAGTGAAACCTATCTTAATCAGGATAAATTATTTGAAATAATAAAAGCGTCGAACGCTGAGGCCGTTCATCCCGGTTATGGTTTTTTAAGCGAAAACCCGGAGTTTGTAAAACGCTGCGATAAAGAAGGTGTTATTTTTATCGGGCCGACAGCCGAACAAATTTTATCGTTTGGTTTAAAGCATGCTGCACGTGAATTGGCTGTTGCCAACGATGTGCCATTATTACCCGGCAGTCAGTTACTTGAAAGTGCCGAGGATGCTTTGCTTGAAGCGGAGAAGATTGGCTATCCGGTTATGCTTAAAAGTACTGCGGGTGGTGGTGGCATTGGTATGCAAACATGCTGGACGGCCAATGAGCTCGATGAAGCCTTTGATTCAGTACGTCGTTTAAGCGAAAATAATTTTTCGAATGATGGCGTGTTTATTGAAAAATTTATCGAGAATGCACGCCATATCGAAGTGCAGATATTTGGCAATGGCATGGGGGACGCAGTTGCACTCGGTGAACGCGACTGCTCGACTCAACGCCGAAATCAAAAAGTGATAGAAGAAACTCCCGCGCCCAATATTCCATCAGCTGTAAGTGCACAATTACAATGCACAGCATTACAATTGGTTAAAGCGGTAAACTATCGTAATGCTGGAACGGTTGAATATGTCTATGATCAGCAAACAGATCAGTTTTATTTTCTGGAAATGAATACTCGCCTGCAAGTAGAACATGGTGTTACTGAAGAAATATTTGCTGTTGACCTGGTCGAGTGGATGGTCAAGCTTGCTGCGAATGAATTAACAGTATTACCGAAAGTAACGCCATTGAAAAAACACGCCATTCAAGTACGTATTTATGCAGAAGATCCTAATAAGAATTTTCAACCTTCGGCTGGCCTGCTAAGTGAGGTTAGTTTTCCATCTGCCCCTTACCTTCGTATCGACCATTGGCTGGAAACCGGTATTGAAGTGCCTGCATTATTCGATCCGATGTTAGCAAAAGTCATAGCGATAGCCGACGACCGCGACACAGCGATTAAAAAACTCGATCAGGCTTTGGCCAATACGCAATTGTACGGTGTCGAACATAACATTAAATACTTGCGAGAAATTTTGCAGTCAGATATTTTCCAACAGGGCAAAATTGTTACGCGTACCTTAAGTAGTTTTAAAGTACAGCCAAGCACAATCGATGTCTTGAGTGCAGGTACATTAACCACCATTCAGGATTTTCCGGGTCGTATCGGCTATTGGGATGTGGGTGTGCCGCCTTCCGGGCCATTTGATAGTTTTTCTTTTCGACTGGCGAATCAATTACTGGGGAATGAGCTAACCGCTGCCGGTTTAGAAGTAACATTAAACGGCCCAGGCTTGCGTTTTAATCATGCAACACAAATTGTTTTAACTGGCGCGAAAATGCAAGCGCACCTGGATGATCAAGTTATTCCTTTCTGGCAAGTGATTAACGTTGAGGCAGGTCAAACCCTGGTAATAGGTAAGGTGACCAATGCAGGTGCACGTGCGTATATTGGTATCAAAGGCGGTATTCAATGTCCTGATTACCTCGGTTCTAAAGCAACTTTTACACTGGGGAAATTTGGTGGTCATGCAGGTCGGGCAATTAGTGCGGGTGATGTGTTGCAATTTAACAAACATAAGCCGGACTCGAATTTGCCTCGGTTAGTGAAAGATGCTATCCCGCAAATTAATCATCAATGGGAGCTGCATGTTGTGTATGGCCCGCATGGCGCACCTGATTTTTTTACGGCTAATGATATTCAGAAATTTTTTAAAGCCGATTGGGAAGTTCACTATAATTCCAGTCGTACCGGTATACGTTTAATCGGCCCGAAGCCAGATTGGGCGCGCAGCGATGGGGGTGAGGCCGGTATGCACCCATCCAACATTCATGACAATGCTTATGCTATCGGCACGGTTGATTTTACAGGTGATATGCCTGTGATACTCGGCCCAGATGGCCCGTCTCTTGGTGGTTTTGTTTGTCCAGCTACTGTTATTAATGCGGACTTATGGAAACTAGGCCAGCTTACCGCAGGGGATAAAATTAAATTTATTTCGGTTAGCATTGACATGGCCGTTAAACTGGACGTGCAGCAAAATAATTCAATTAAAAAATTATCGGCTCAAACATTTTCAATAAAACCAACGCAACCCGATAGCCCTGTTTTACACTCGGTAAGCAAACAAGATAACGGTATACAGGTGGTTTACCGGCCATCAGGAGACTCGTACTTGTTGGTCGAATACGGCGAACTCATTTTGGATATTGAATTACGTTTTCGAGTACATGCTTTAATGTTGTGGTTGAAGCGAAAAAACAGGTCAGGTATTTTAGAACTCACCCCTGGCATTCGTTCATTGCAAATTCATTACAATCCTCATCAATTAACAATTAAAGATTTATTGGCATTATTAAATGTTGCTGAAAGTGAATTAAGGCAAAATCAAACATTGGAAGTACCTGCGCGTATAGTGAATATACCTATTAGCTGGAACGACGATGCTTGTCAGTTGGCGATTGATAAATACATGCAATCAGTACGCAAAGATGCGCCGTGGTGCCCAGATAACATTGAGTTTATACGTCGCATTAACGGCCTGGATTCTATTGAACAGGTTAAGAAAATAGTCTTTGATGCAACTTATTTAGTGATGGGCTTAGGCGATGTTTATTTAGGTGCGCCAGTTGCAACACCGATTGACCCGCGGCATCGGTTGGTAACCACAAAATATAACCCGGCACGTACCTGGACGGCTGAAAATTCAGTTGGCATTGGGGGTTCGTATTTGTGTGTTTATGGTATGGAAGGGCCGGGAGGTTATCAATTTATTGGCCGTACCTTACAAATGTGGAATCGTTACCATAAAACAGCTGAGTTCCAACAACCCTGGTTATTACGTCCCTTCGATCAAATACGTTTTTATGAAGTGAGCGCCGAGGAGCTATTGCAAATTAGACAGGACTTCCCAAAAGGTCGGTATTCCATAAAAATTGAAGATACCCGTTTTAATCTTTCTGACTATCAAAGATTTTTACAGGAAAATAAAAAAGACATTCAATCGTTTACTGATAAACGGCAAGCGGCTTTTGATAATGAATTACAGCACTGGATTGAGTCGGGGCAAATAAACTTTGAGCTAGAGCAAGAGCTGGTAACAGAGGAGGCTGCTGAAGATAGCTTGCCCGAAAACTGTGTTGCAATACAAAGTACAGTTGCCGGTAGTGTCTGGGAAGTATTGGTTAATCAGGATGATATAGTCGAAAAAGGTCAGGCACTTATTATTCTGGAGTCCATGAAGATGGAAATTCAAATAACAGCACCCAGCAAGGGTAAAGTTATTGCCATTACAAAAACGGAAGGCAGTCAGGTTAAAAGTGGCCAGTCCTTGTTAATTTTAGAGGAAGAAAACTAATGCCCGCACCTGCAATGAATATGACTGTTACCTCGTTATTAGCAGCCTACCGCACTAAAGCAGTTTCACCCGAAAAGGTCATTGAAAAATTATTAAACCGTTGTGAGGAATACGACGACCATAACATCTGGATCACCCGTTTAACAATCGAACAAATTCAAAAATATCTCGACAGGCTTGAAGGGCATTCACCCGATAGTTTGCCATTGTATGGCATTCCTTTTGCGATAAAGGATAATATTGATCTGGCTGGCGTACCGACAACGGCTGCGTGTTCTGAATATGAGTATTGTCCTGAAAACTCGGCCTTTGTTGTTGAACAGTTAATCAATGCCGGCGCGATACCCATTGGCAAAACCAATATGGATCAATTCGCTACGGGTTTAGTCGGTGTTCGTTCGCCTGAACCCTGGGGTGCGTGTAAAAATTCTTTTAATAAAGCGTATATATCGGGTGGTTCCAGTTCAGGCTCATCGGTTGCAGTTAGTTTAGGCCTGGTTTCTTTTTCATTAGGCACTGATACTGCTGGTTCGGGTCGGGTGCCTGCTGCGTTTAATAATCTGGTTGGCCTTAAACCATCAAAAGGTTTACTGAGCATGACGGGTGTCGTGCCGGCATGCCGCAGTCTGGATTGTGTCAGTATTTTTGCCTTAACCACAGATGATGCTAATGCCGTATTTGAGCAGGCCGCCGTGTTTGATAGTGCCGATGCTTACGCACGGGAAAATTCATTTAATAATAATCATCGGCACTATCAAAATACAGAAGGCTGTTTTAGCTTTGCTGTGCCAAAACAATCCCAGTTACAGTTTTTTGACAATAATAATGCAGAAAAATTATTTAAGGAATCTATAAGAACACTGGAGTCCCTGGGCGGCATTAAAATAGAAATTGATTTCAGCCCGTTTCTGGATGCAGCGCGTTTGTTATACGAAGGCCCATGGGTTGCTGAACGTTATGCTGCTATTGAAGATCTTATCACTGAAAAACCGCAAGCCTTATTGCCTGTTATTAATACTATTATTGGTGGCGCTGTGGATAAGACCGCTATTGATGCGTTCAAGGCCGAATATAAATTACAGTACTATAAATCTGTTACCAAAAAAATATTGAGCGATGTTGATGTTTTAATTACACCGACGGCTGGTACCATTTATAAAATTGATGAAGTCGAAAATAATCCTGTTCAATTAAACAGCAACCTGGGTTTTTATACTAACTATATGAACTTGCTTGATTGCAGCTGTGTGGCCGCACCCGCTGGATTTCTTGATACAGGCTTACCCTGGGGGATTAGTTTTGTTGCAGCAGCGCTGCAAGATAGAAAACTACTGTCATTGGCGAATCGTTTTCAGCAACAGTTAAAGCTACCGCCTGGTGCAACTGAATTAGAGCTTGAAGATTCAACGGCAAATGGCTTGTCAGCAACAACACAGATCCCGGTTATTGTTTGCGGTGCACATTTGTCCGGTTTGTCTTTAAACTGGCAATTGAGTGAACGTGGTGCAGTTTTTCAGGAGCGTACCACCACAGCAGAAGCCTATCGTCTGTATGCATTAGCAGGTGGGCCACCGTATCGACCGGGGTTAATGCGGGATAAAGAAAATGGCGTGGCAATTGAAATAGAAATTTGGGCTATGCCAGAAGAAAACTTTGGTAATTTTATTGCGGCTATTCCTGCACCATTGGGTATAGGCAAAGTTGAAACAAACGATGGCCGTTGGTTAACCGGGTTTATTTGTGAGCCGTACGCAATACAAAACGCAAAGGAAATAACGGAGTTTGGTGGTTGGCGTAAGTATATAAAAACGATAGAATGTTAATAATAATCGTTTTAACTTTGTTTAAGACTGGCGACTGCTTTTATTCTGAGTTTAGTTAGCCCTTCTGCAAAGTCTTTTCCCTGTAAGCCTTGCTCTTTCAATCTTGAATAATCAACTTCATTTGCAGCCTTAAAATAAGCTCGGAATATTACTGGTTGCTTAAAGTCTTTGTTTTCCAAGCCGGTGCGGCCGCGTGAATCGGCTTCACAGGCCAGCAGAAATTTTTCAAAACGTTCTGGGCGGCGAAAAGCATCCATCAATTGTAAATATTTAATTACGGTTTTAGGTTTTAATTCTTCAATGCGGTGATAGTGTAAATGGTATTCGGTGACGATTAATGCAAGTTCACGAAAAGACTTCGGTGTTTTAAATCGATTGCATACCTGTTTAACGGGTTCAATACCGCGGTGTTCATGGCCGATATGTTTTGGCAACTCATTTTTTGGCGTTAGGCCTTTGCCAAGATCGTGTAGCAGAGCGGCAAAACGCACATCCGGATCAGCGCTTAATTTTACGGCTTGTTCTAGTACCATTAAGGTATGAATGCCGGTATCAATTTCCGGGTGGTACTCTTTTGTTTGTGGTAAACCAAACAGGCAGTCAAGTTCCGGTAGTATAATCTTTAGCGCGCCACACTCACGGAGTACCTTAAAAAATACTTCCGGGTTGTTTGTTTTAAGCGTTGCATGCAGTTCCTGCCATACACGTTCGGCAACCAGTGTGGCAATTTCACCCGAGTCTGTAATCT
>QIKU01000279.1 GCA_003232015.1 Gammaproteobacteria bacterium | reverse complement strand
GCAATCACTTATTTTGCTCCTTAACACCTTTTGAAATGGCTTCCTCCATATCGTCAAGCGATTTAGTTTTGCCGGTATAATTTAAACAAGAGGCAACATCGCTAATATTCTTTTCTGCAAAAGGCGCCTTTGGTTTAAGTAAAATCCCATCGCCTAAATCAATAACAACTAATTCTTGCCCCGTTTCCCAATGGTGGGCTTTTCTCAAAGGTTTTGGGATGATGACCTGGCCTTTGCTGGATAATCTGGTGGTTTCCATTTTGTTCAGTCCTTCTCAATGCTTAATAAGTAAGATATTTGTAAGAATTATAGATTTTTCTGGCTTATTGTCAATGATAGTGATGTGTTTGCTGTGCTCCTGGGTACCGCGATAATGGGATAGTTAACTTAATTTACTATTCCTTTTGGGTTATATATCAAGTATTTACTTGTACGAAACATGCTCTCGCTTTAAAATTCAGCTTTAATCATTTCAGGTCTCTTTTCGGTGAAATTTCTCCCTATTTTTTTGAATATTAAGGATCAGCCATGCCTTGTTGTAGGCGGTGGTCAAGTTGCATCGCGTAAGATTTTTATGTTGATTCGTGCCGGTGGCAAGGTAACCGTTATATCCCCTGAACTCAGCTCTGAGCTTGCGAAGTTAGCAGTACAAGGTGAAATCAGCCATTCGCAAGCAACGTTTAAAGCCGGTGATGTTGGCGATTATCGGGTTGTGATTGCGGCGACAAACAGCCGGGAAGTGAATCAGGCAGTGTATGAAGAAGCATCTACTCAAAATATACCGGTCAATGTAGTCGATACTCCTGATTTATGCACGTTTATCACACCGTCTATTATTGACCGGGATCCGGTGCAGATTGCGATTTCAACCGGTGGTTCTTCTCCCGTACTTGCACGTTTACTGCGTTCAAAACTCGAAACCTTTATACCTGCGGCCTATGGCCGATTAGGTAAGCTGGTCGAATCATACCGTGACAGGGTAAAAGAGATATTTAACCACAATAGCAATCATATTCGTGGTTTTTGGGAGAACGTTCTTGATGGTTCGATTGCCGATATGCTGGTGGCCGGTAAAGATTCAGCGGCCAAAGCGGCGCTGGAAGACGCGGTTAATAATGCAAAAGTGCCAGAGAATATCGGTGAAGTGTACTTAGTGGGTGCGGGGCCGGGCGACCCTGATTTATTAACCTTCCGTGCGCTTAGACTCATGCAGCGAGCCGATGTGGTGGTCTACGACCGGCTGGTGTCGGCCGAAATTCTTGAAATGGCGCGCCGTGACGCAGAATTTGTGTATGTGGGCAAAGAACGCAATAAACACGCGGTTAAACAGGAAAATATAAACGAATTGTTGGTTCGCTTTGCTAAGGAAGGCAAAAAAGTACTGCGCCTGAAAGGTGGCGATCCGTTTATTTTTGGCCGTGGTGGCGAAGAAATTGAAACCCTGATGGAGCAAGGGGTAAGCTTTCAGGTGGTACCGGGTATTACCGCCGCTGCAGGCTGCGCCGCCTATGCAGGTATACCATTAACGCATCGGGACTATGTACAGTCATGCACGTTTGTCACCGGGCATTTAAAAGACGGTACGGTCAATTTAAACTGGTCGGCGTTGGCACACAAAGGCCAGACAATCGTTTTTTATATGGGCTTGCATGGCGTAAAAGAAATCTGCAAACAGCTTGTCGCGCATGGCCTGGACAGCTCAACACCGGCAGCGCTGGTAGAAAAGGGCACCACACCGCAGCAGCAAGTGCATATTGGTGATCTTGCCACCTTGCCGGATATTGTACAAAGCAAAGATATATTACCACCGACACTGATTATTGTAGGTGACGTTGTGAAGCTCCATAATAAACTCTCCTGGTTTGAACCCTCGGGCGCAAAGCCGTTAGCTTACCCTGTGTCGAATTAATCGAGTTTTTATCAAAATCAGGTTATTGGCAGTGATGAAAACACCTGTTTTTCGCCCCAAAATGCCCTAAAAAGTGACTTAACGATATGAAAAATAACAAAAAAACATCTATTTTGTTCGTCTGTATGGGCAACATATGCCGTTCGCCAACGGCGGAGGGGATTTTTCGCCATTTAATTGCAGAGAAAAATTTAGCAGATTTATTTATCACCGATTCAGCCGGGACGCATGCTTACCATGTTGGCGAGCCACCTGACCATCGTGCGCAGGAAACTGCCGAGGCGCGTGGTATTGATTTGAGTGATTTAAAAGGACGTAAGGTGACGGCGTCTGATTTTGACAAGTTTGATTATGTTCTGGCAATGGATAAAGACAATTACGCCATTCTGGATGAAATGTGCCCGTCAAGCAAGAAAGGGCAGTTGAAGTTGTTTTTAGATTTTGCAGATGGCCTTGCGTTTAATGAAGTGCCTGATCCCTATTATGGTGGAACCAAAGGGTTTGAAAAAGTTTTTGATATGTTAGAACAGGCTTCGATTGGGTTGATTACGCACATTCAGAATAAGTAACACTTGTATTCCAAATCACTGTTATTCCATTAATTGTAACTCGTCATACCCGCCTCGCGGTGCGGGTATGACGATCTATATTTCATTTCAATAATTTATTTAATCATCTGAAGGCTTGGTAAAAACCTGCGTCAACTTGGCTTTTTCAGCGGCTGTTTTGTTTGTTTGCTTTACGGCCGGTGCAGGTTTAGGAGCTTCGGTTTTAACCGGTGTTAAATGTGGCGCTGCCTGTTTGGGTTTGACAGGGGCGGCCTGGCTCTCAACTTTTGCCGTGGTTTCAACCTGTTGTAAAGCAGGTTTTTTTACCGGTGGCTTGTTTGTTGCCGGACTTGCTGCTGGTTTTGTGGCCTGCTTATTATCCTGTTTTGGCGTATCCGTTTTAGGCGCTTTGTTCTGCGTATTTTCATTACCGTTATTCGGTTCTTTAGCGACTGTATTAGAACGTTGCGTGTTATCCGTGCGTGGTTGTTGAGTCGTTGCTGCCTGTGTTTGCTTTTCCGGGCTTGTGGCCTGGGTTGTTGGAGGCGCAGTGTTTCCTTGTGCATTATTAGTGGCACGCGGTTCCTGATTTGTTGCTGCAGCATTGGCATTTGTATTCGTTGCTGATTCTGCCTTATCCGTTTCTGTATTACGGTTACGATTATCATTGCGACGATTCGGGTTTGAATTGTTTCGTCTGCGTCTTGGGTTACGCGGATTAGTTGACTGCTTATTTTGTGGTTTGCCCTGACCTTGTTGCGTCGTTGTCTGTGACTTAGAGTCCACATTCTGGTTGGCTGGCTGCCCTTGTTGTTTATTGTCTGTTTGTTCCGTTTTATTTGTTTTAGCCGGGCGTTGGTTGTCACGACGATTCGGATTTGTATTACGCCGTTGTGTATTACGGTTACGATTCGTATTGCGATTCTGGGTATTCGAACGATTTCTATTGCGGTTATTGGTAGGAGGTTTTTTCTGCTCGCCCGTACCAAATAGTGCTCGCCATATTTTAGTGAAAAACCCAATTTGTGGTGTACTGCTAACCGGCCGTGGTGTTGATGGCGCAATTTGTTTTATCGCTGCTTCTTCAACCGGCTTTTTTTCCTGCTGTTGTGCCGGTTGTGCCGTTGTTTCTTGCTTGCTGGCCAGCTCATAGCTAGGGGTGTCATCATCGACATCATCATTTTCACGAATACGTTCGATAGTGTAATGCGGTGTTTCCATGCTTTCATTGGGGATCAGTAAAATTTTAACTTTTTGACGTTGTTCAATTTCAGTTAAAATATCCCGTTTTTCATTAAGCAGATAAGTGGCAACGGCGACTGGCATTTGTGTTTCAACGCGGGTGGTGTTGTCTTTCATGGCTTCTTCTTCGATAACGCGAAGAATGGACAAGGCAAGTGACGACACACCACGAATTGTACCGTGGCCTTCGCAGCGTGGGCAAACCATCTGGCTTGATTCGCCCAGTGATGGGCGTAAACGCTGGCGTGACATTTCTAATAAACCAAAGCGAGATATTTTGCCGATTTGAATACGTGCCCGATCCAGTTTTGTTGCTTCACGTGTGCGGTTTTCAACTTCACGCTGATTACGTGCTGGTGACATATCAATGTAATCGATAACAACCAGACCACCTAAGTCACGCAAGCGAAGTTGTCTTGCAATTTCATCGGCGGCTTCAAGGTTGGTATTAAAAGCGGTTTCTTCTATGTCGCTACCCTTTGTTGAGCGCGACGAGTTAATATCAATCGAAATGAGTGCTTCAGTATGGTCGATAACAATCGAACCCCCGGAAGGCAGGCGCACTTCACGCTGGAAGGCGGATTCAATCTGGCTTTCAATCTGGTAACGGGTAAATAGTGGAACAGGATCAGTATAAAGCTTAATTTTGTTCAGGTTATGCGGCATTACCTGCTGCATAAACTCTTTTGCTTTATTGTAAACCGCTTCTTCATCGATAATGATTTCGGTAATGTCATTACGCAAATAATCGCGGATAGCACGGGTGATTAAATTGCTTTCCTGATAAATAAGGAAGGGCGCGGGACGTGTTTTTGATGCTTCGTCAATCGATGCCCAGAGCTTAAGCAGGTAGTCCAGATCCCACTGGAGTTCTTCAATATTTTTACCGACACCGGCTGTGCGGATAATTAAACCCATATCGCGTGGAATATCGAGCTGGTTAAGCGCATCACGTATTTCACTGCGTTCGTTGCCTTCGATGCGGCGGGAAACACCGCCTGCACGTGGATTATTGGGCATTAAAACAGAATAGCGACCGGCCAGGCTGATAAAGGTGGTTAAAGCCGCACCTTTATTGCCGCGTTCTTCCTTACCGATTTGCACGACCACTTCCTGGCCTTCGTTAAGCGCTTCTTTGATATTAATCTTGCCGCCACCAATTTCGTAGCCTTCTTTAAAGTACTGGCGTGAAATTTCTTTTAGCGGTAAAAAGCCGTGGCGTTCTGCACCGTAGTCAACAAAAGCGGCTTCGAGGCTGGGCTCGATACGCGTAATGCGACCTTTATAGATATTGGCTTTTTTTTGTACTCGGTGAGTAGTTTCGATGTCCAGATCATATAAACGTTGACCATCGACGAGGGCGACACGCAGCTCTTCTGGCTGAGTGGCGTTAAACAGCATTCTTTTCATTGTAAAAACCTTTTACTGTCGTACTCAACCTACACCCTTATATATATACCAACATACGGATTAACCGGAGTGCTTAACTTCGGCTGGTTAAATGCCACTAAAGCTTGTTTAAGCGGTTTAGCGGTATTAAAACCCACGCATCATTTGATATCTACAAATGGCTGGGAGTACGAATAATTTAATTTTAAAGTCTGAACCTTTTAATAAGGTATTTCAGACACCTTTCTATCACTTGCTGCAACAACATTGGACACTTAGCAAATGAATCGTAACTTGGCGGATATCGAAATAATTGCAATAACAATTTAATGTTATGCTAGCGGCGAACCCATTCTAAATATTTTTGGAATAATGCACGCTAAATTGAGGAAATACGACATCTCGCTACTTTTAAGTGTAGCAGTGTTATTGGTTAGCATCAATCACTTAAAATGTTGTTAAAATAGGTTCTCAAGTCATAAAATCACCCGACTTCAGCATAAACGGACATAAAACAGGCATAAATGGTAAATTCAACTCAATCTCGCTTCCACTCTAAATCCCAGCCCAGTAAGCAGGACAGAGCCAGGGCTCACCAGCCTCCGCCCGCGGTGCGTTTTATTCAGATTGATGAGGATCAGGCTGGGCAGCGTATCGACAATTTTTTAATGACCTTATTAAAAGGTGTGCCCAAAAGTAAGATTTACCAAATAGTTCGAAAAGGTGAAGTTCGGGTGAATAAAGGCCGAATTAAGGTGCACTATAAAATTCAGGCCGGTGATAAAATCCGTATCCCGCCTGTTCGGGTCGCGCAGCGCGATACCATTACAACCAGTAAGTATATTACTGGCTTGTTAGAAGCCGCGGTGATTTATGAAGATGATGAGTTTCTGGCTCTGAATAAACCAAGTGGTTTTGCGGTGCATGGCGGCAGCGGGGTTAAGGCTGGTATTATCGAATTGTTACGTTTAGCCCGGCCGGATGCTCGATTTCTTGAACTTGTGCATCGCTTAGACAAAGATACCTCGGGTTGTTTGTTGATAGCCAAAAAACGTTCAGTATTACGCTATTTGCAAGACCAGTTTCGTCAGCATAAGATACAGAAAAAGTACCTTGCACTGGTTAAAGGCAATGTAAAAAATAAAAGCTATCATATGGAGCTGGCTTTGCAAAAAAGTACTTTATCATCGGGTGAACGAATCGTGCGGGTAAACCCGAAGGGTAAACAGGCAATCAGTGATTTTAATGTGATTGCTTCGCGAAAAATAGCGAGTTTGTATGAGGTGGTCATTAAAACTGGGCGTACCCATCAGATCCGTGTTCATGCACAAAGTTTAGGCCACCCGGTTGCCGGTGATGAAAAATACGGTGATGATGAATTTAACCGGCAAATGAAAAGTCAGGGGCTAAAACGAATGTTTTTGCATGCCGAAAAGTTGTCAATAAAAACAATGCAGGGCAAAGCATTAAAACTTATTTCGCCTTTAGATAAAGAGTTACAAAGCGTGTTAACCAGCCTTGATATTCAGTATTGATGAAATATAAATGTTTTGTTTTTGACTGGGATGGAACCTTAATGGATTCCGAAGCGAAAATTGTGAGCTGCATGCACGCCGCCATTCAGGATATGAACTTTGCTAGTAGAAGTAATGAACAAATTCGCAATATCATTGGTCTGGGCTTTAAAGAAGCGTTAGCCGTGCTATACCCGGGGAAAGAAGAAGGTTATGAAAAATTTGTTGCACAGTATCGCATTTATTTTTTAGATGAAAAAAGTGAAGCCTCGCCTTTATTCAGCCATGTTGAACCTTTGCTTGAGCTTTTAAATAAAAAATCCTGTTTTGTCGCGGTGGCAACTGGAAAGGGGCGTCAGGGGCTGGATAAAGTGTTAAAAGATACAAGCCTGGAACCGTATTTTCATGTGACACGTTGTGCGGATGAAACTTTTTCTAAACCCAACCCACAAATGCTGAATGAAATAATGGACTTTGTGGGCGTTGATGCAAACGAAACGATTATGGTTGGCGATACCGAGTATGATTTAAACATGGCACGCAATGCAGGTTGTGATGCCATCGGGATTGCGCACGGTGTGCATGATACAGACCGATTGCAGGCGTGTGAGCCGATAAAAATTTACCCGGATATTAAATCACTTTACCACTGGGTTGATAACCAATAACATTTTTTATTGGTTAGTAGCTGGGGCGTGTACCCTTTTGATGATATACAATTGATTACAATTAAACAGGAAATAAAAAATGAATGAGCAAAACAATTCAGACTCGGATGTGCTGTCAACGTTAGCCTTTGCAACGCTTAAGGAACAGCGTCGGGCACGCCGTTGGGGCATCTTCTTTAAAGGTCTAATGGCCGCCTATTTTTTTATTTTTTTATTTATGATTTACCTGCCAGCGAGTTCGATTGATGCGTCGAAGTCGAGTAAGGAGCACACCGCTATTATTGAGATTAAAGGTATTATTTCAAGTGAATCAGAGGCCAATGCAGATAGTATTATTACCGGTTTGCGAGAAGCCTTTAAAGAAGAAAAAGTAAAAGGGGTTATCTTGCGTATTAATAGCCCGGGCGGTAGCCAGGTTCAGGCGGGCTATATTAATGACGAAATTTATCGCCTGAAGAAAAAACACCCGGAGAAAAAAGTGTATGCGGTGATTGTCGATATTGGTGCCTCGGGTGGCTATTATATTGCTGCGGCTGCTGATGAAATTTATGCCGATAAAGCCAGTATGGTTGGTTCCATTGGTGTATTAATGAATGGTTTTGGTTTTGTGGATGCAATGAAAAAAATGGGTATTGAGCGACGCCTGTATACCGCAGGTGATCATAAAGGTTTTCTGGATCCATTTTCAAAAGCAAACCCTGACGATATTAAGCACATAAAGGGGTTGTTAAAAAATATTCATCAGCAATTTATTGATACCGTGCGTAAAGGACGGGGTGACAAATTAAAAGAAACGGACAAGCTGTATTCCGGCTTAATCTGGAGTGGAGAAGAAAGCATTAAAATAGGCCTGGTCGATGCATTGGGGAGCAGCAGCTATGTTGCACGGGAAATTATTAAGGCAGAGCATATTGTTGATTATACCCCTCGACCTAATTTCCTTGATCGCTTTGCCAGTCAGCTAGGTGTGGCGTTTGGTTCATCTGTTTCGAGTAAATTTTTCCCTGAGACTTATTTTCAATAAGTCGTTTAAAAAATATACGTAGCTCGGATGCAGCGAAGCGAAATCCGGGAAGGTTGAGAGCTGTATCCCGGATTGCATTTTATTCCATCCGGGCTACTTGCTTTTTTATTGGTGCTTGCAAAGCAGATTAAATAACCGGCATGTCTTCTATTTCAAGCATGGCAATCAAGCGTATGAGTGGTAGCCCCATTAGCGTGTTAGGGTCTTCGCCTTCAAGGCGTTCAAGCAGGGATATGCCCAGGCCTTCTGATTTAAAGCTGCCAGCACAATTAAAGGGCTCTTCTTTGTTTAAATAATTTTCAATTTGTGAGTCACGCAGGTAGCGAAATACCACATAAAAGGGAACAACTGTCGAGTGGATTTTGCCTGTTTTAGTGTTGATTAAACTTAAACCGGTTAAAAAGGTAACGCGTTTGCCACTGGCCTCCTTGAGCTGGTTCACCGCATTTTTAAAGTTGCCGGGTTTACCTATTATTTTATCATCAATAGCTGCGACCTGATCGGAACCAATCACCAGTGCATTGGTGTGGTTTTTTGCAACCGCTTGTGCTTTGGCAATGGCAAGCCGTTCAACCAGCTGTTTTGCTGTTTCGCCTTTTTTGGGTGTTTCGTCTGCATCCGGTGCTACACATTTAAATGGTAGATCCAGTTTTTCTAAAATAGCTTTGCGAAAGGGTGAGGTGGAAGCGAGTATCAGTTGCATAAATGTTAAGTCTTTATCTGTTTAAGTTTTATGATTTTATTCGATTTCAATTAATGCTTCATCCGGTGTTACGGTATCACCTTTTGCAACATGAATAGCGGTAATTGTACCAGAAATAGGCGCCTGTATTTCAGTTTCCATTTTCATTGCCTCGGTAATTAATACCGGGTCACCGGCTTTAACTTTATCATTCAGGTTCACGATAACATCGATAATAGACGCTGGCATCGAAGTGGTGACATGGCCGGGTCGGGTTGCGCGAGGCCGTTGTCTGTCTGACTGGACAGTACCGGCTGCATCGCCGTTGAGGTTAATTTCATTGAGTGGTTGCAATAAAATTTCTTCAGGCACGCCATCAACGCTGATGTAGTAGGGACGTTGTTGCTGGGTTTTATAACCGGTGCCATTGAGCTTAATATGATAAGTTTCACCATGCAAGGTGACATTAAATTCGGTTGCCGCCGGAGTACCGCCGTTATCCGAGTTAATCGGTTCCAGTGGTTCAGGAACAAGCCCATCGGCATTTCGCTGAATTAAAAATTCCTTACCGATATCCGGGAACATCGCATAGGTTAAAACATCTTCTTCTGATTTTGCCTTGTCGCCAATTTCTTCACGCAAGCGGTCGAGTTCATTGGGTAACAGGTCGGCCGGCCGGCAGTCAATCACATCTTCATTACCAATGGCCATATGTTGTACCTGGATGCTAACCGGGCCAGGTGCCTTACCGTATTTACCTTGCAGGTAAAGTTTAACTTCATTGGTAATGGTTTTATAACGCTCACCCGCAATGACATTCATAACGGCCTGGGTACCCACTATTTGTGATGTTGGAGTGACCAGCGGCGGGTAGCCGAGCTCCTTTCGTACAACAGGTATTTCCTTTAATACTTCATTCATGCGGTTGAGTGCATTTTGCTCTTTTAACTGGTTGGATAAATTTGAAATCATACCGCCGGGCACCTGGTTCACCTGCACGCGTGTGTCCAGCCCGGTAAATTCACTTTCAAACTGGTGATATTTTTTTCGTATTTCGTAAAAGTAAAAACCGATATCCTGTAATTGAGTCAGGTCGAGCTCGGTGTCGTATTTTGTATTACGAAGAGCCGCGACCATGCTTTCGGTTGGTGGGTGGGAAGTACCGCCTGAGAAGGACGATATTGCCGTATCAATACCGGTAATACCATTTTCAACAGCTTTGTATTGGCACATACTGGCAAGCCCAGACGTTGCATGGGAATGTAAGTGAACTGGAATGTCGACTGCTGCGACTAAGGCCGAGACCAGGTTTGCGGTGGCTTCCGGTGTGAGTAAGCCCGCCATGTCTTTTATAACAATACTGTCGCAGTCCATCGCCTGTAATTCTTTTGCCATACTGACAAATTGTTTTTCTGTGTGCACCGGGCTGGTGGTATAGCAAATTGTCCCTTGTGCATGTTTGTTTGCTTTTTTGACAGCTTCAATGGAAACCCGCAGGTTACGTATGTCGTTAAGTGCATCAAAAATCCGGAATACATCCATGCCATTGTCGGCGGCACGTGCGACAAAGGCACGCACGACATCATCGGAATAATGCCGGTAACCCAGCAGATTCTGTCCACGCAGTAGCATTTGCAGGGGGGTATTGGGCAGGGCAGCCTTAAGTTGTTTTAAACGTTCCCAGGGATCTTCTTTTAAAAAGCGCACACAGGCATCAAAGGTGGCACCACCCCAGACTTCCAGTGACCAGTAGCCTATTTTATCGAGACGCTCGCAAACAGGTAGCATGTCTTCGGTACGCATCCGTGTTGCAATAAGGGATTGATGCGCGTCACGTAATATTGTGTCGGTAATTAAAATTTTAGGCATACCATTCTATTTCCTTCATTTTTTATAAGCCAGCTTCATTCAGAGCCCCATGCTGGCTGCGATGGCGACTGCAACGGCGGAGGCAACGGCTTTATTGGAGCGTTTTAACGAGTAATTTAAAAGTTCCGGATGTTGTTCAACAAAACCGGTATTAAAACGCCCGGTTTGAAAACTGGCTGACTTTAAAATTTCAAGATGATAGGGGATGCTTGTTTTAATGCCATAAACACCCATATCCCGTAGGGCGCGAATACCGCGATCAGTCAGGCTGTCCCAGTCGCGTGACCAGACGATGAGTTTGGCACACATGGAATCATAATAGGGAGGAATTTCGTAACCGGTATAAATGGCACCATCGGTGCGCACGCCGGGGCCACCGGCGGCAAAGTAGCGGGTGATTTTGCCAAAACTGGGTAAAAAGTCATTTTTAGGATCTTCGGCATTAATCCTGAACTCCATGGCATAGCCGCGTATGGAAATATCCTGTTGCTGATAACGCAGGGTAAGGCCACTGGCGATACGAATTTGTTCCTGCACAATATCAATGCCGGTAATTTCTTCGGTAATAGTGTGCTCAACCTGTAAGCGGGTATTCATTTCCATAAAGTAAAAATTGTCATTTTCATCCATCAGGAATTCAACTGTGCCGGCGTTGGTATAGCCACAGGCCGTGGCGGCTTTAACGGCAAGTTCACCGATATATTCACGTTGTTCAGAATTCAGTTGTGGTGAAGGCGCAATTTCGATGAGTTTCTGGTGGCGGCGTTGAATGGAGCAGTCGCGCTCGTAGAGGTGGATAACATGGCCGTGTTTATCAGCGAGGATCTGCACTTCGATATGGCGGGGGTCGGCGATAAATTTTTCGATAAATACATCGCCGCTGCCAAAGGCTTTTTCTGCCTCAGAGATAACACGCGGGTAATTCTGGCGTAATTCTTCTTCGTTGTGGCACTGGCGAATACCACGTCCACCGCCGCCATTGGTGGCTTTGAGCATTACCGGATAGCCAATTTCGGCTGAAATTTGTATCGCTTCGTCAATGTCGTTCACATTGCCGTGGCTACCGGGGGTAACAGGTACACCCGCAGCCACCATGGTTTTCCGCGCATGGGTTTTGTCGCCCATATTGCGAACAACCTCGCTGGTCGGGCCAATAAACTGAATATTACGGCGCTCGCATATTTCCGCTAGTTCGGGGTTTTCTGATAAAAATCCATAGCCGGGGTGCAGCGCGTTACAGCCGGTTTCAATGGCTAAATTGACTAAACGGTGGGCGTTCAGGTAGCCAGTGACGGTGTCTGGGCCTAAACTATAGGCTTCATCTGCTTTACGGACATGCAGGGCATAGCGGTCTGCTTCGGCATAGACAGCAACGGATTTAATCCCCATTTCTGCACAGGCACGCACAATACGCACCGCAATTTCACCCCGATTGGCAATCAGCACTTTTTTTATCATGCTGGCATTGTAGTATTTTGGCCGTGTAGATTGAAACAAAAAAGTGTTAAAATATTGATTTTAATGGCCTGGGGTAATCGTAAATAACCATTTTACCGTTATGGTTATTTTTTTTGATTTATTCATCAAAAATCAATGATTTACTTTGACAGAAGTTAGCCAGACCGTTAAAATTTGCGCCCTATGTCGAAGCACCAAAATTCGTCTGCGATTAACTCGCGTTTACCGGTTCAAATAGACCCCATTCGGCTAGCTGTCGCAAGGCAACAGCTTTATGGCGAGATTGAAATTTCGCGTTTTGAACGCTTAAGCGAACTGCTTACTGCCAGTGAAGGGGCGGTTAAAGTGCAGTTTGATTTTGATGTGGATACCAGCAAAGTGCACTGTGTAACCGGTAGTCTGGTTGCGGAGTTATCACTTTGTTGTCAGCGTTGTTTGCAGCCAATGAAGTGGTCGCTTAATACAAAGGTTGCTTTAGCTTTTGTTGAACATGAACACCAGATAGATGAGCTCGTGGTTGGTTACGAACCCTTTCTTATTGAGTCAACACCGCTGATGTTGAATGACATGATAGAAGATGAAATTCTTCTTGCGCTTCCTCAGGTGCCTATGCACGATGAGTCTGTGTGTAAACCGGCGGTTAAAGTTAACCGTTCGGCTGAGCAAGTTAAAGTGCAAGATAACACAAGTCAGGCAACGGCGAAAAGGAAAAATCCTTTCGCTGTACTGGCAGATATTAAACCCGATTCAAAAGAGTAAGTTAAGAGGAACATTGTAATGGCTGTTCAAAAGAGCAAAAAAAGTACTTCACGTCGTGGCATGCGTCGTTCACATGATGCATTAACAGAAAATGCATTATCTATTGAGCCTACAACTGGAGAAACACATTTGCGTCACCATATAAGCCCCGATGGTTATTATCGTGGTCGCAAAGTTGTCGATACAAATAGCTAGCGTTTCTTTTATTTAAATACAGTGGTATTTAAACACAGTGGATTGATTTGTTATTTCAATACAATGTGTCGCTTACATAACGGGACAGGTTACTGTCCCGTTATTGTTAGTAGCGCCGTTAAATTTTATGAAAGTCATCAATGAATAATAAAACGATAACAATTTCGCTTGATGGTATGGGGGGGGATTTTGGCCCCGACAGTGTCGTGCCTGCCGCATTTGATATATTAAAACATTACCCTAACGTTAATTTAATTATAACGGGCGATGAAACGATACTTAATGACAAGATGGTTGAATACCAAACGCATTCATCCAGAAAAAATCAGGCACGCATATCCATACAGCATACAACGCAAACAGTGGGCTCCAATGAAGCACCTGCAATGGCTTTGCGTGGTAAAAAAGATTCCTCCATGCGGGTTGCGATTAATCTTGTCAAACAGGGTGATGCTGATGCCTGCGTAAGTGCCGGTAATACGGGTGCCTTAATGGCAACCGCGCGTTTTGTTCTTAAAATGTTAGCTGGTATTGATCGCCCCGCCATTTGTGCTGCTTTGCCAACAGTAAAAGGGCATACGCATGTACTGGATTTGGGCGCGAATGTTGAAACATCACCAAAAGGCCTTTATGAATTTGCGGTGATGGGCTCGGCATTAGTCAGTGCGCTGGATAACAAAAAAAATCCAACAGTGGCGTTGCTAAATATTGGTGAAGAAGATATTAAAGGTAACGAAACAGTTAAAGAAGCTGCAAAGATTCTGGATAAGAGTGATTTGAACTTTACTGGTTATGTCGAAGGCGATGGTATTTACATGGGTGATGCCGATGTTGTTGTTTGCGACGGCTTTGTTGGCAATATTATGCTTAAAGCCAGTGAAGGTGTTGCCAAGTTGTTTTCTCATTATATGAAGCAATCTTTCAAACGAAATCTGTTAACGAAAATAATGGGTTTGTTAGTTATGCCTATTTTAAAGTCCTTTCGTAAAAATATTGACCCACGTGAATACAATGGTGCCAGCTTTCTTGGCCTGCAAGGTATTGTGATTAAGAGCCACGGTGGTGCCGACGCTTATTCATTTGCTCGTGCTGTTGAAGTGGCTATTCAGGAAGTTAAACAAAATGTTCCTTTGCGAATTACCGATATACTCGAGATGCATTTAGTTGAAAGGCAAACAGGTTAATGGCAACAATATATTCGAAAATTACAGGTACGGGTAGTTATTTACCTGAAAATATTGTTACCAATGCGGATCTTGAAAAATTAGTGGATACTTCCGATGAATGGATCAGAGAACGCACCGGGATTAAAAAACGCCATATTGCTAAAGGTGAAACAACAGCTGACCTGGCTGAAAAAGCTTCCCTTGCCGCAATGCTTGCGGCTAAGGTAACTAAAGATGATATTGATTTAATTATTGTTGCTACCACAACGCCTGATAGAATTTTTCCCAGCACGGCTTGCATATTACAGGAGCGTTTAGACATTCATGGTTGCCCGGCTTTTGACGTGCAAGCTGTTTGTACGGGCTTTGTTTATGCATTGAGTGTTGCTGATGCGTTTATTAAAGGTGGTCAGTATCAATGTGCTTTAGTTATTGGCGCTGAAACCTTATCGAATATTGTTGACTGGACTGACCGTGGTACTTGTGTGTTATTTGGCGATGGTGCGGGTGCAGTTATTTTAAGAGCATCGACTGAACCGGGTATTTTATCCACCCATATTCATGCTGATGGTAAGTATAAAGAATTATTAACTGTACCTGCCGGTATTTCAGAACACCCTGAAGTACTTAAAGAAGGTAAAGCCTTTATGACAATGAAAGGTAATGAAGTTTTTAAAGTTGCAGTGAACACTTTAGGTAGAATTGCAGATGAAACCTTGTCTGCAAACAATATGCAAAAATCAGATATTGACTGGTTAGTACCGCATCAGGCAAATATACGAATTATAAAAGCGGCTGCAAAAAAATTAGATTTATCAATGGAGCATGTGGTTGTAACGGTTGATGAACATGGCAATACTTCGGCCGCTTCTATACCGCTGGCACTGGATACCGCAGTGCGTGATGGTCGCATTAAACCTGGGCAAACGTTATTGCTCGAAGCATTTGGTGGCGGATTTACCTGGGGTTCGGCTTTATTAAAGTTATAATGTAGCGATATGATAGTTGTATTATCGTTTGTAAGCCCAACCGGCAGTTTATTTTGTTATAGAAGCTGTTACCGGGATAACAATATAAAATAAATTTTTAAGGTGTGTAATATGTCTCTTGCATTTGTCTTCCCTGGTCAGGGTTCTCAATCTATAGGTATGCTTAACGAGCTTGCAGAAGCCGAGCCGGTTGTGCTCGATACATTTAAAACAGCAAGTGATGTATTAGGTTATGACTTGTGGGATGTCACTCAACAAGGCCCACAGGAAAAATTAAATTCAACGGACATTACTCAGCCGGCTTTATTGGCTGCAGGTGTTGCATGCTGGAAAGTCTGGCAGGTTAAAGGTGGCGCAATGCCGGTTGTACTGGCTGGTCACAGTTTAGGTGAATACAGTGCATTGGTGTGCGGCGGTGTTTTAGATTTTAGTGATGCAATAAAACTGGTCGAAGTGCGTGGCCAGTTTATGCAACAAGCGGTACCGGAAGGACAGGGTGGCATGGCCGCCATTTTAGGTTTAGAAGATGCACAAGTGGTAGAAGCCTGTAAACAGGCCGCTGAAGGTGATGTGTTGCAAGCGGTTAATTATAATTCTCCGGGGCAGGTTGTGGTCGCGGGCAGTAAGGCTGCGATTGAGCGTATTGTTACGGTGGCCAAAGAAATGGGGGCCAAACGTGCATTGCCATTGCCCGTAAGCGTACCATCACACTGTGATTTAATGAAGCCAGCAGCCGAACAGCTGGCTGAAAAATTAGAATCGGTTACTTTTAGCACGGCAACCATTCCAGTGATTAATAATGTGGATGTGGCTGTTGAAACCGATGCGGGTAAAATACGCGATGCACTGGTGCGGCAACTGTTTAATCCGGTACGGTGGGTTGGCACTATCCATAAAATGGCTGCAGACGGTGTGGATCAACTGATTGAATGTGGGCCGGGACGCGTGCTTATTGGTTTAAACAAGCGCATAGATAAAAGTATGTCGGCAGCAGCCGTTTTCGACCCGGCGAGTTTTGACAAGGCTTTGTCTGCAGAATAAGCCGAAATATTAACTTAAAAGTAAAAAGGTATAGCGATGGAACTTGAAAATGAAATTGCGTTGGTTTCGGGTGCAAGCCGTGGTATTGGCCAGGCCATTGCACTGGATTTAGGCTCAAAAGGTGCTTATGTTTACGGTACTGCAACTTCAGAAAAAGGTGCAGAAAACATCACTAAGTATATGAACGATAATGGTATTGAAGGCCAGGGTCTGGTGATGAATGTGACGGATGAAGACAGTATTTCAGCCGTTATCAAACGCATTGTCGATGACAAAGGGCCCGTGTCTATTCTGGTCAATAATGCCGGTATTACCCGTGACAACCTGCTAATGCGAATGAAAGCCGCAGAGTGGGACGAGATCATAAATACCAACCTCAGCTCAATATATCGCCTGAGTAAAGCAGTGCTACGCGGCATGATGAAGGCACGTAAGGGGCGTATTATCAGTATTGCATCGGTCGTGGGCGTATCCGGCAATGCAG
>QIKU01000233.1 GCA_003232015.1 Gammaproteobacteria bacterium | reverse complement strand
AGTATTGCCTGCCGTTGCTATTTTAGAAGAAAGAGCCAAGTAAGTTCAGATTAGCAACTATAGAAGCTTTTAACTAAATTTAAATTAGAGAGAAATAAAAAAACTATATGAGAAGAACAAAAATTATTGCGACCCTTGGTCCTGCTACCCGTGATGCAAAGATGTTGGATAAGATCATCGAGGCAGGGGTGGACGTTGTTCGTGTTAATTTTTCTCATGGTACCGCTGAAGAACACATCGAAACGGTAGAACGCTTACGCAATCGTGCACGTGCACATGGGCGGCAGGTTGGCGTATTGTGTGATTTACAAGGGCCAAAAATCCGCATCGAGAAATTTAAAGATGGCAAAGTTAAACTTGAAGAAGGTGCAAACTTTACTCTGGATATGAATCTAGCTGAGGGTGACGGCACAGCCGACGTTGTGGGTTGTAGCTATAAAAAATTAGCTGATGACGTTAAGCGCGGCGATACTTTACTGCTTGATGATGGTCGTATTGTATTGTGGGTTGACTCAATCGATGGTCGTAAAATTAACTGCCGTGTTGTTGTGGGTGGAGATTTATCAGACAGAAAAGGTGTTAACAAACAGGGTGGTGGTTTATCGGCCGCAGCGTTAACTGAAAAAGATAAAGAAGACATTAAACTTGCTGCAAAAATGAAAGCCGACTATCTGGCAATTTCTTTTCCACGTACTGCGGCCGATATAAACGAAGCACGTGAGTTAATGGTGGCTGCCGGTGGTTATGCTCATATCGTCGCAAAAATTGAGCGTGCAGATGCGATGGATAACATCGAAGAAATTATGGAAGCCACCGATGTGATTATGATTGCACGTGGTGACCTGGGTGTTGAAATTGGTGATGCAGCATTGCCACCAGTACAAAAACGCCTTATTCAGTTAAGCCGCACCATGAACCGGGTTGTTATTACAGCGACACAAATGATGGAATCGATGATAGAAAATCAGATCCCAACCCGTGCAGAAGTTTTTGATGTTGCTAATGCTGTGCTCGATGGTACCGATGCGGTCATGTTGTCTGCTGAAACGGCAGCCGGTAAATATCCGGACAAGGCCATTGAAGCGATGGATAGAGTCTGTATCGAGGCGGAAAAGTCCCGCGAAGTAACTCGTTCAGATCACCGTATCAATACTACTTTTAAACGAATTGATGAAGCCATCGCAATGGCAACCATGTACACAGCAAACCACTTAGGTGTAAAGGCCATTGCTTCTTTAACAGAGTCTGGCTCAACTACATTATGGATGTCGCGCATCAGCTCCGGTATTCCTATTTATGCTTTAACAAGCATTGTTGAAACACGCCGTAAAGTGACTTTGTACCGTGGTGTTTACCCTGTTAGCTTTGAATCTCATGGCGAGGATCGGGCTGTGGTGAGTCGTGAAGCAATTGATGAATTATTGCGTCGCGGAGCCGTACGTGAAGGCGACCTTGTCATTATTACCCGTGGTGATTTAATGGGTGTGGGTGGTGGTACTAATGCAATGAATATTGTACGTGTTGGTGGTTATTTAGAACAATCCATTGAGCCGGACGAAATACTTAATAATAACAACGACAGTTAACTTTTTAATAACAACTATTTTTAAAATCAAACGAAAGGAGGTCTCAGATGGCCCTTATTTCTCTACGACAATTACTGGATCATGCCGCAGAAAACAGCTATGGCATGCCAGCATTCAATGTAAACAATATGGAACAAGTGCATGCGATTATGCAGGCGGCGGATGAAACGAATAGTCCTGTTATCATGCAGGGTTCAGCCGGTGCACGTTCATACGCAGGTGAACCATTCTTGCGCCACCTTATTTCTGCTGCAATTGAAATGTATCCACACATTCCTGTTGTAATGCATCAGGATCATGGTTCAGAGCCTGCAGTATGTTTACGTTCTATTCAGTCTGGTTTTTCATCAGTAATGATGGACGGTTCTTTAGAAGCAGACATGAAAACACCTTCGAGCTTTGAATATAATGTTGCTGTAACAAAAGAAGTTGTAAAAATGGCACATTCAGGCGGTGTATCGGTTGAAGGTGAACTCGGTTGCTTAGGTTCATTAGAAACTGGCGAAATGGGTGAAGAAGATGGTCACGGTGCAGAAGGCAAGCTTGATTTAGATATGCTGTTAACCAGCGTTGATGAAGCGGCTGACTTTGTTGAACAAACCAATGTTGACGCGTTAGCGATTGCCATTGGTACTTCACACGGTGCATACAAATTTACCAAGGAACCAACCGGTGAAGTTTTACGTATTGATCGTATCGAAGAAATTCATGCAAAATTACCAAACACTCACCTTGTTATGCATGGTTCATCATCAGTGCCTCAGGAATGGTTAAAAATAATTAATGACTTTGGCGGTGACATGAAGCAGACTTACGGTGTACCAGTTGAAGAAATTGTTAAAGGCATTAAATCAGGTGTACGTAAGGTTAACATTGATACCGATTTACGTATGGCATCAACGGGTTCTGTTCGTCGTCACTTACAGGAAAACCCAAGTAACTTTGATCCACGTAAATTTCTTAAAGAAGCAACCGCTGCAATGAGTGCAATTTGTAAAGCACGTTTTGAAGCTTTTGGTTCTGCAGGTAATGCTGATAAAATCAAAGTTAAGTCATTAGAAAACATGATTGATTTTTACAAATAAAATATTTGTAGGGATAAACAAAGGGAGCTTTTGGCTCCCTTTTTTAGTGCGACTTAGTTGGAACAACTTAGTCGCACTTATGTCGAGCAAACAAAGTGAGCGAGACCGTACAATATTTAATATAAAGAAATTTATCGTACATATATTGAGCAAACAAAGTGAGCGAGACCACACAATACTTAATCGCTTAGGGTTGAATTCACCACAGCTTGCTGCGTAGATATGAAAAACGAAAAGTGTAGCCTGGATGTAGCGTAGCGTAATCCGGAGAGACTTGAGCTACACATTTCCCGGATTCCATTGCATTTCATCCAGGCTACACTATTTAATGCAAAAATGTTAACGAGATACTAATGATGCTATATAATATTTTCCGCAGAGTCTGAGATGGCAAAAAACGATTTAAATTTTTGGAAACAGATTATGCAATATATAATATTTATTCTATTCACAACCTTCTTTATTTCAACTGTTAGCGCGCATCAGGAAAAACCTGAAGACAAGTCATGGTGGTGGGAAAACAGCTGGTGGGAAGACGGCCAGCTACGTGAAACAACCAATCACAATGTTAAAGTTGAGTGGGTAGAATATCAGCGTGGTGATGTTACGGTGCCAACATTGGTTGTACGTCCAGCTGACAATAAAAAATATCCGGCGGTCGTTTTTCAGCATGGTCGCCGTGGTCTGGGTGCTTTAATGCAGCGCCAGGTTAAGCGGATTGCTGCTCGTGGTTTTGTGGTGCTGGCACCTGATATTTATAAAGCTAATTTTCTCAGTACACATCCGATTGAGCATGACTATGAATTAGAGAAAGACGCCAATGGCGTTGTCGATCTTTTACTGGCACGTAAGGATATTAGCACATCAAAAGCCTGTATCGTGTCACATACCCGCGGTGGTTATTATTCCTTAAAAGTTGCAACAACCTTTCAACGGCAGGAAAATGACTTAGTCTGTTATGTTTCTTATTATCCGCACTGGCAGGATCCTAATGCTCCAGAACCATCTCAGATTTATGGCTATGCGCCTGAAATTGATGACTTGAAAATTCCAGTGCTGGTATTTGTTGGCGATGAGGAACAGTATCAGCGTCGTCGGGTTATTGAAACCAGTATTAAGGTATTGCAAGCAAGAAAAAGAGATGCACGACTAATTATTTACCCGGGTGTCGGTCGTGGTTTTGATTTTCGCCCCCCCAATGTAGAAGCTTTGCCGATGATTTAGCCTCAAAAGATGCGATACAGCGCATGGCGGATTTTATCAACCTGCACCTGAAAGATTATAAAAAGTAGTATCTAATCCTTTCGCTAAGAAGGTGTGAGCCGTTTGTTCACACCTTTTTTTATGTATAAAAATAGCATTTTCACGTGTCAAAAATATACCAGCCCTTTAAAAACATCCCTAAGTTTTTGATCTTTAGTGATAATTGAATAATTTAAAGTCTCGAGCTTTAGAGTCGATAAAACAGGTAGACGTTTCCAATACTACGACAAGGGTCGTTGGAGGTTACCGCCATGGGTATAAGTCGACGAAGCAAGCTGGCTATAGAGCATAGTCTGGGGCTAACGAGTAAAGTCAAAGCTAAAAGCCGTCAACAGAGCAACGTAAAAACTAAATACACGTTAATGCTATTTGCGGCATTTATATTTGTGTTTATTATCGGCCAGCAAGTCGTGCATTCCGCAACAAAACAAACCTTAAGTAAAATGGGTTATTCTGAGCTCGATGCCATTAATAAAGGCATGGGATTAATTCAGATCAGTGCCAGAGTGCAGCGCCAGAACCGACAATTTAATACAGCGGTAGAAGCATATATCGAGAAGGAATATGCGCTGGCTTTACGCCTGTTTGAACCCCTGGCAATGTATGGTCACAGTGCGTCACAGTATTATTTAGGTGTGCTGCATGATATGGGCATTGAATCGGGTGGAAATGCAAGAATTGCATTCCAGTGGTATCGTCTGGCCGCGATAGGTGGTGATGATCGTGCACAGCATAACCTGGCCGTTGCCTATGCTAGAGGCGAAGGTGTGAAGATGAATTTAGAAGCAGCAATGCAATGGTGGATGGCTTCATCTTTACAAGGCAATGCAGACTCACAATATAATTTGGGTATTTTGTATGCAATGGGACAGGGCAGCGTGCAACGCAATATTATAAAAGCAATGAAGTGGTGGCGTAAGGCAGCAACCAGTGGTGATGCTGTCGCACAGTTTAATTTGGGAACAATCTATGCCAATGGTGACAGTGGTGCTAAAAATTATTGTGAAGCTGAACGCTGGTGGTTGCAGTCAGCCGAGAGTGGTTTCTCAGAAGCCCATGCCGCACTAACCGTGCTACGCAAACGCAGCGATTATTATAATTGTGAATAAATCTAAATTCACCGCTCACTTGCAGCAGGCATAAAGCCACTGGAGTTTGCAAAGGACTGGTTAAGAAATATAACTTCAGATGATTGAGCCTTGGCTTCGTTTCCATGGTTAATCTGTATGCGAGCTATTCCTGCGTTATTCACTTTGAAGTTATAAATGCCTGCGGGTGGTGCCTGTACACTGTGAGCCAGAATGGTTCGAATAACGCCTGCATGCGCAACAATCAGGATATGCTGAGTCTGAAATTGTTCAACTATTTTTGAATAACAGTGAACAACACGTTGCATAAACTGTTTTAGATCTTCACTGCCCGAAGGCCGGTTGTTAACCGGGTCAGTATAAAAATTATTATATTCCGTTAAGTTCTGTAGTTTAACCTGTTCACGGCTTAATCCTTCCCATGAACCAAAACCGACTTCTTTAAAATCGTCTTCAATGCACAAAGGTGTATTGTGTTTGCCTGCAAGTTGCTTTGCAAATTCGCAGCAGCGTAACATCGGGGAACTCACAATCTGTTGCCATTGGTTATCAGTACCAATCGCCTGCCACATTTGTTGCCAGCCTTTTTCGCTGAGTGGATCGTCGATACGGTGGCCACGATAGCGGCTACCGCCTTGCGGCTCACCGTGTCGAATTAAATCAACAATTGTTGGCTTCATTTAACGGTTGCTTTATAAAGCAAAGGATTAACTACGCTTAAGATCCTGATGTGCATCCAACAAGTTTTTAGTCATGATGCGATCGGTATAAGCCATGGCAATAGCTGAAATGACAAAGGTTAGGTGTATAGCAACTTGCCATAGCATCGTCGTTTCATTCATCTGTTCAGCATTAATAAATGTTTTAAGTAAATGGATGGATGATATACCAATTAACGCCATGGATAATTTAATCTTCATTGTGGCGGCATTAACATGCGACAACCATTCAGGTTGGTCAGGGTGTTCTTTAAGGTTTAGTCGCGAAACAAATGTTTCATAACCACCAATAATCACCATAATAAGCAAGTTTGCAATCATCACGACATCAATTAAGCCTAAAACAATCAGCATAATTTCAGTTTCACCAATGCTGCTTGCTTTGGCGACAAGGTGGCCTAGTTCAATCATAAAATGATAAACATAAACAGCCTGTGCGACAATTAAGCCAAGATAAAGAGGTGCCTGTAGCCACCGGCTCCAGAAGATAGATTGAGCCATAATGGTTTGAGATATATTGCGGATTTGAGATTCATTTGTATTCATACTGCTGCCTGTATTCGGTAAAGATGGCTTTATCGCAGCGAGTTCTACGATAAAGATTTAGTGTGTTTTTCGGAAGAGGTATTTTACCTGTTTGTATTGGGAATGCTATCTCTGATTAGCAGATTTTAACTTGCATCTTGTTTCTCTGGCTGGTAAGTAGAAAGCGGCTTGCGTGAAAACATGGGGCGTTATTTTGCAGAGGAATTTTTAGTTTTGTCCTAAAAATACTTTAGAAACAAGCCATAATGGCCGCTAATAAAAGCATATTGGCCAGACTTACAATTAAGGTGTTCTCAAATGAGGGGTTTATCAAATTATGCTATTCGTTCCGTAGGCAGACAGGTTGAACCCGTTATTTCTCTTATACACAATAGCCGTATTTTTAGTATGTGTACTATCTCTGTGCTTTTATACTTGTTGGTGTCTCCCTCGCTTTTAGCTGCAATAACCGCTGAAAAAAGCCCAAATGATGTATATGTTGAGGTGCAACTGCTCGTAGATGATTTACGCGACCTAAGAAAGCAGAATAAAATCACGACACCCTGGCCACGTGTAAAAGTGGAATCCGGGCGCAAACCCCGGCATGTGTTTCAGAAGGCGTTAGAAGTACTTGGTGAAATCAACAGTTATCGTCTGAATATTGCAAAAACAGGCGGTATTACGGTGCCCCGTTTCCCTGGTAGAGATATTACCCCCAATGAAGTGTTCAGTGTGGTTGTTCGTTTACGTCAGGAGCTGGCTTTACTGTTGAAAAAAGACAAAGTTGGTAAAATAAAAAAGAAACCATCACTTCTAAGCAATAAAACATCGAATCATGTTTATGCGGCACTGTCAGAAGTGTCCATTGCCATTGAAGAAACGCTGGGTTTACGTGGCGTAACCCCTTCGGAAGTTTACACCCGCAGCTTACAGGTGATCCGCCTGGTGCAGTTTTTACGTCGTAGTCAAAGCCTGACCCAGAACGTACCTGTGCCTGAATTGACTCAGGGAAAATTATCTAACCATGCCCTGGCTTCTGTTTATAAATTACTGGAAAAGATCCGTCAGGTAGAAAAAAACTTATGGATGGTGCCGCTTAAAAAACGTGTCCTGCCCCGGCGGGTGATTACCCCAAGCGATGTATTTGATGAAATGGGGGTGGCGATTGCTGAATTGCAGAGTATTCAGTTTCGTCTTGGGCTGGAACGTGACTTCCCTGAACCCGAACCACAGGAAGGTAAAACCCCCGACGATGTGATTCAAAATACCCGTTGGGCGGCTGCATTATTACCGAGCTTTGAGCTGAACCAGCCGCTGCAACAATATAACCGCATGGCATTACTAAAAACCCCCAATCATGTTTTTTCAATCAGTGAACATATTCTTAAAAAGCTCAAACAATATCGTCGCTTGCGGGGTATTCAGGTTATACCACGCAAGGCCAATAAAATTACAGGAATGCAGCCGCGTCATGTTTACAGCAAGACTCTGGAAATTCTTGAAAAGGTAAGCGTGCTACGTGAGCGGCAGGGTCTGGGTGAGATGGCGGTACCACAGTATCCACTGCGAACAATTACCCCTTCTGAAGTTTATGATTTAACCTTACGTCTGGATAATGAGCTGGAGCTCATCTTTAAGCAGGAGGCGATGGACACGGTATTATGGAATAAAATAGTAAATCAGGTAGGCGAATATGAAGACAAACAGCCCAGTGATGTTTACCGGAATATGCAGCAGATTTTGTATTTGCTGGATGTTATTTTAGGCTCGGAAGGTTCCACACCGAATGACGTATATAGAGAAGTATTGACGATTAAACAGGACATCGAACTGATTGCGAAAAGCCTGGGTGAAAAAATCCCGGTCAATCTATGGAGCGATATTAAATTAAAACCACAAACTCAACCGCGCGAAGTATTGTTAAAAGCGGCCGAAGTACTCGATCTTATATTTCAGGCAAAACGCCGTGCAGGGATGTTTGGTTTACACCGGATTAAACTCTATGCTGGTGATATCATCACGCCAACCGACGTGTTCAAGCAGGTACGGTTGATTGAAACAGAGTTAACTGAGCTTAAGGTTTTTATTGGTATTGATGTGATGCCGGAGCCTGTGCCAAGGCAGCAAAATAAAACACCGGCCGATGTCTTGCGGGTTCTGGAAGGTATTATTACCAGTTTAAAAATAATTTTGCACCAGGGCGGCGTTGCATCATGAAGCTTTCACTCCCTGCCCGGTTTGCTTTATTTGCCTTTGTGATTGCCGGTGTTGGCGTTCTTGGTATCTCGATTTATAGCTATAAAGATGCCAGCGCCTTATTGCGCGAGCAGAGTGTAGAACGTATGGCGGGTGAGTTATTGCGTTTGACGAATCGTTTCCATGACAATATTGATCGCATGCGTCTGGATGTGCAAGGTATATCAACCTCGGACCCTGTTATTGGTTATTACCGTGCGGTTGCCGGTGATGGTTATGACGATAAACGCAATATGACACTGGGACTCTGGAAACAGCGGTTGGCACTTGATTTTAAAATACTTTTACAGCAACGCCCGGACTATCTTCAAATTCGTTATATTGGTATTGCGGATGGCGGCCTGGAACTGGTGCGAGTAGAACGTCGTAATGATAAGATCATTATTGTTAATGATAAAAAACTTCAGGCCAAAGGCTCGCGTGATTACGTACGTGAAACGATTCGTTTGCAGCCTGACCAGCAGTTCCTGTCTAAAGTCGAACTTAATAAAGAACATGGCACAATCGTCTTACCCTTGCAGCCGGTGATGCGAGCTGCGGCACCTATTTTTGCAACAAAAGGTGAGGTTTTTGGTGTGGTGGTTATTAATGCTAACTTTGAAGCGTTGGCTAAACCGTTTGACTCCGCACCGGCTGATGTTACTTTTATGCTAGCAAATGAAGAAGGCGATTATTTATTTCATCCTGACCGGGATCGTCGCTTTACTCTGGCAATGGGCGGGGAAGCAGGGATGAAAAAAGATTTTCAGCAGTTCCATCAGTTACTGGAAATTCGTGATAACTTTGAATTCCTGGATTTGCCTGAACGTTCAGCCAGTCTTATTCATACTCATTTGCGCTATAACCCTCTGGATAAAACGCAGCATATTCTGGTTGCCGCACTGGTATCGCACAGTGTTATTGAAGGCGTATCGCTAGGCTTTGGCCAGCGCCTGGCAGTTGGTGTTATTTTTGTTGTGGTTTTAATTAGAATTATTATGGCATGGCTGGCGCAGCGATTAACATGGCCAATTAAACAGCTCACCACGGCAGCCGATAGAATAGCCAAAGGGGATGATGTTCTCATTCCCGCAACCGAACGCACGGATGAGTTGGGTTTGTTAGCCAAATCATTTCAGACGATGTTGAATCACCTAACTCACTCACAACAGGAATTAAAGGATTTAGCCGGTAGTCTGGAACGCAAAGTAGACTTACGTACCGAAGAGCTGGAAGTTGCATTATTACAGGCAGAAGCGGCCAGCCAGGCTAAAGGAGACTTTCTTGCGAACATGAGCCATGAAATTCGAACCCCGATGAACGGGGTCATTGGTATGACCAACCTGTTATTAGACACATCGCTTAGTAATGAACAGTATGGACAGGCCATGACGATTAAACGCAGTGCAGAATCGTTACTCGCTATTATAAATGATGTTCTCGATTTTTCTAAAGTTGAAGCCGGTAAACTGGAACTGGAATTGCTCGACTTCGAGTTAGACACGATGTTAGCGGATTTTGCAGCAACTATTGGTTTCAAAGCAGACGAAAAAGATCTGGAACTTATTTGCCCAGCTAACCCGATATTAAACCGATGGTATAAAGGGGATCCGGGGCGGATCAGCCAGGTGCTGACTAATCTGGTGGGTAATGCCATTAAATTCACCTCTCAAGGTGAAGTTGCTGTTTTTTATGAAGTCGAGGAAGAGCAAGACAACTGCAGCCGATTATGCTTTCGAGTAACCGATACAGGCATTGGCTTAGACAAGAAACAACAACGGTCTATGTTTGAACGTTTTACTCAATCGGACAGTTCGACCACACGCGAGTTCGGTGGTACCGGCTTAGGTCTCGCCATTTGCAAGCAACTGGTTGAGTTAATGGGCGGTGAGATTGGGGTTGAAAGTGAGTTGGGTAAGGGGGCAACTTTCTGGTTTACGGTTAAGCTTGATAATATTGATGCGCTATCACCGCAGCCGTACAGAGGCGATCTTAAAAACGAGAAGCTGCTGGTTGTCGAGCACAATGCCACCAATCGGCAGTTACTGGATCAGATGCTCGATGGCTGGCAGGTAGATCATGACGTGGCTGAAACTGGGCAGCAGGCCATGCAGCTCCTAAAGGCAGCGGCAGAACAAAATAAACCTTATCATCTCGTTCTTATTGATATACAGATACAGGATATGGACGGTATTCAGTTAAGCAAGTTAATTGATAACGATAGTGAATTACCTGCGATTAAAAAAGTTGTACTAACCCGTCGTGGGCGGCGTGGCGATGCAAAAGAAATGCAGAGGCTTGGTTTCGATGGTTATATTTCCAGGCCAGTCAACCAGTCAGAACTTTATAACGTGCTTATTCAGATTATGGGGCTGGGTGATGCTGAATTATCATTTCGTACCCGCTTTAAGGAACGAGAAACACCACAGTTCAATGCACGAATATTAGTAGTGGAAGATAATTCTGTTAATCAGATAGTAGCCGAAGGTATGCTGAAGCAATTTGGCATTCATATCGATCTTGTAGCTAATGGTGAAGAGGCTATGCAAGCGCTTGAACAGTTTCCTTACGATTTGGTATTTATGGATTGTCAAATGCCGGTTATGGATGGCTTTGAGGCAACACGGAAGATCCGCAGTTCTGAATCAAAAGTCAAAAGCCACACGCTCCCTGTTATTGCGATGACTGCAAACACCATGCAAGGAGATCGTGATAAATGCATTGCGGCAGGCATGGATGATTATATTGCCAAACCGGTCGAACCTTCTAAATTACGGCTAATACTTAAACGCTGGTTACCTGCCCATTGCCATAAGCAGGTTGAAGATAAGGGCGAAATGGTAGCAGCCTGTATTCAAGCGGAAGATGCTGGTATCGATGAAGAGGCTATCCCCATTTTTAATTATCAAGCCTTAAGCCAACGTTTGCTGGACGATAATGAACTGATAACAAAGGTCATCACCGCATTTTTACAAGATATCCCCCAACAGCTTGAAGAACTAAAGCGAGCTGTCGAGACTAATGATATGCAAGCAACGGCAACGCTGGCACATAAACTTAAAGGTGCTGCGGCTAATGTGGGGGGTATGGTGTTGAGTGAATACGCCCGTAAAATAGAATTATCTGCAAAAGCCGGTGATAACGTTAAAGCTAATATGCAAGCAATAGAGAAAACCTTTGTGCAACTTAAGAGTGCAATGGAAAAATATCAGTCATGAAATTATTAATCGCCGAGGATGATGCCACTTCACGTTTAATGTTAAGTTCAGTTACTGCTAAGTGGGGGTATGATGTTGTTGTTGTAGAGAATGGTGATGCTGCCTGGGAAATTTTACAGCAGCCGGATGCGCCACTTTTGTTGTTGCTCGATTGGGAAATGCCCGGACTCAATGGGCTGCAATTATGCAAGCGTATACAGCAATTCGAAAGTAATAATCCGCCCTATATTATTCTGTTAACTTCTCACCGTGAAACCGATGATATTGTGACGGGGCTTAATGCGGGCGCTAATGAATACATCGCCAAGCCTTTTGACTATGCTGAATTAAAAGCCCGCCTTGATGTTGGCAAACGCATGTTGGGTTTGCAAACTGAACTTGCTACGGCGCTGTCGCGTTTACAACTTACCTCAAGTGTATTTTCGTCTACGCATGAAGGTATTATTATTACCGATCCCAAAGGTTGCATTCTTGAAGTTAATGATGCCTTTACTCACATTACTGGATATAGCCGTGAGGAGGTTATGGGAATGAATTCACGTGTTTTGTCATCCGGGCATCAGGGGAAAGAGTTTTATAAAGCAATGTGGAATGAGCTACTAAATACAGGAAGCTGGTCAGGTGAAATATGGAATCGGCGCAAAAATGGTGAAGTTTATGCTGAGATGCTAAATATTAGTGCCGTGACAGGTAAACATAAAAATATTGAAAAATATGTTGCGATTTTTTCTGACATTACGATACAAAAATATAACCAGAAAAAACTTGAACATATCGCACACCATGATGCATTAACGGACTTGCCTAACCGGTTGTTATTCGCCGATCGTTTAGAGCAAGCAATGCTCCATGCAAGGCGACGTGAACAGTGTTTTGCACTCGCGTATCTTGATTTGGATAATTTTAAACCGGTTAATGATACCTACGGCCATGCGGCGGGTGACCAATTACTGGTTACGATAGCAAAGCGCATGAAGTACCTGCTGCGTGAAAGCGACACGCTTGCCCGTCTGGGTGGCGATGAGTTTGTTATTATTGTTAATGACCTAAATCACTGTAAAGACAGTTTGCCTCTTATTGCCAAAATACTGGAAGCGATTGCGCAACCTGCTCGAGTCGGTGAGTTAACGCTTCATGTAACAGCGAGTATTGGTATCAGCTATTATTCAAAGACTGTTGCGGTAGACGCCACTCAACTTTTGCAGCAGGCTGATCAGGCGATGTACAAAGCCAAACAGGCTGGTAATAATTGCTACACTGTTTTTGACGGAACAAAAGAAGATTAAAACCCCTCCTGCGGTAGACTCCTGAACAAAGTTAATCATTTCTGACTCTTTGATAGTGAGTGCTTACTATATACATTAACCTGAAATGAGGCGCTATTATTATTATGGTATGGAGCCGCCAGGAGAAGTGAGGCTGGTGGTGCGGGTTATAAATTGCAATTATATGTGGGATGGTTGCTTTGTGCACCGAAAAAGCGGGCATTTGTCGCTGGTTGCCTGAAATTTGCCCTCTTCAAGGTGAATGAGTTTGTGAAAGAGGACTATATGCTATAAAGTTACTTATTTCCGATAGTGGATTTATATAAGTAGATCCAGATCCGTTTACATTTATGGAACTTTAGCTAAACTGTCTAGTCATAAGAATTCTAGTCATAAAATTCATAATGAACAGATATTTGATATATTAATGCCGCATTTGATAAAAAAAATAAGCATAGTCTTTCTAGTTGTGTCTCTTGGTTGGTTCCCCATTCAGGTTACTTTTGCAGCATCGTTTGTTATGTCTGGCAGTAATACAGCCAGGGTTATTGCCCCCGCAGCGTTACACGCTGCTCACAAAAGTCTAAAAAATAATGACAATCTAAAACAATCCATGGCACATTGCAGTATGCACAAGGAGCTTAAGGATTGTTGTTCTAGCGACTTGGCGTGTGATACAAATAATGAACAGGATTGTGGTCACTGTCTGCATTTTATTGCTATGACGCATGAGCGGCAGCAGGCAATCATTCTTCCACTTTATGCTGTGCAAAATAGCTATGCTTATGCACTTAGCGGTATAACAAATATATCAGCCTATCGCCCTCCGCGGTAGCATCCTCCACTCCCCAGATTTATTTTTCTTTTGTGATTAGATTTGTAGTTTTTATGGCTACAGATTGAAAGCGTTACTTATATATTACCAATTAGGAGCATATTATGCCCTTTGTAGTTAAACAGCATGTATGGATAGTTGTATTAACCGTATCTTTTCTGAGTGCAGGAAATGCCTTTGCAGCACAAGGCGGGTCGAATGTATTAACTCTCGAGCAGGCCGAAAAAATCGCCTTAAAACGTGATGCAGTGCGGCGCGCAATTAAGTCAAAAGAACAGGCTTTTCGTGAGCTGGCGGTGGCGAATAACGCATTGCCCGATCCTCAACTCAAGTTGGGAATAATGAATGTTCCAACCGACACTTATAAAATTGATCAGGAACCCATGACGCAGAGCCAGATTGGAATTGTGCAAATGTTTCCACGAGGCGATACATTGGAAATACGTTCCAGCCGTGCCAGCCATGTTGCCGATGGCCAACTATCAAAGTGGAATGATCGAGCGCTAGTGGTTCAGCGAGAAGTTCGCTTGAGCTGGCTGGAGTTACATTACTGGAATAATGCCGAACAGGTTATTAGCAAGAACCGTGGACTGTTTGAACAACTGGTTAATATTACTCAGTCAAACTATGCGGCGGGCAAGCAGAAACAACAGGACGTAACCCGGGCACAGCTGGAACTGGGCTTGCTGGTTGATAGAATCATCATGATTAAGAATATGCAGGAAAAGCAACGTGCAAAATTAGCACGTTGGCTGGGTGAAAAATATTTAACTGCTGACATAAGTGTTGCATTTCCAGAGTTTGAAAGCTTAAAAGCAAAGCCAGTTATTTTTTCACAACTGGTATCGCACCCTAGTATGAGAGTGGAAGCTGCCCGTGTCGCGGTAAATGAAGACGGTGTGCAGCTGGCAAAGCAGTCCTATAAACCAAGTTGGATGGTTGATTTAACCTATGGTTTTCGTGATGGCAATAATGCGAATGGCAGTGAACGTTCAGATTTTTTATCGGCCATGGTTAAATTTGATTTACCGTTGTTCACTGGAAACGATCAGGACCGAAAAGTAGCTGCAAGTAAAGCCAGGTTAATGGCAGCACAGGATATGCGTGAAGATAAATTACGCCGATTACAACGCATGTTGAATGATGAATATGCTAGTTGGCAACGTCTAACGCAGCGCATGGACCAATATTTCAATATTCTGGTTTCTAAAGCGAAGCAGAATACCCGGGCGGCACTCAATGCTTACCAAAGTGACCGCGGTGATTTTACAACGCTGATGCGAGCAAGTATCACCGAACTGGAAACACAATTAAAAGCCTTACGAATACATGTAGACCATATAAAAGCAAAAGTAAAAGTGCTTTATCTTTCTGGTCACTCTACAGGAGAATTAAAATGAAACGGATAGTAGTTATTAGCGTATTTTTATCATTCACTGTTTTACTAAGCGCGTGCAGCGGTGATGAAACCGCAACGTCAAGTGACGCAGCAATGGACAGCAGTACAGCAGACAAAAAAGAGCGTAAAGTTGCGTACTGGGTTGCACCGATGGATCCCAGTTACCGACGCAACAAACCGGGTAAGTCACCTATGGGCATGGATTTAACGCCGGTTTATGACGATGGTGAAGATGCTAATGTAGTTAAAATAAATCCGGCGGTTGTTAATAACCTGGGTGTGCGTACTGCTCTGGTTGAGCAAGGTCGACTTGGTCGGTTGATTAATACTGTTGGCTATGTTTCTTATGATGAAGCCAAGTTAAGCCATGTGCACTCAAGAACCGATGGCTGGATAGAAAAACTTTATGTTTACTCTGAAGGTGAAAATGTTAAGAAAGGTGATATTTTATATAAGCTTTATTCGCCTACATTAGTGAATGCACAGGAAGAATATCTACAGGGCTTACGCAGTGGCAATAAAATATTATTGGCGGCATCGTTTGAACGCCTGAAAGCATTAGGGATATCAAAAGCGCAAATTAGTGAGTTACGCCGCACGCGTAAGGCACGCCAGACAATTGATATTTATGCACCTCAGGATGGCATCGTGGCGCGTTTAAGTGTCCGTCAAGGTATGTATATAAAACCTGCAACTGAAATTATGAGCCTGGCAGACTTGTCCAGTGTGTGGCTGTTAGCCGATGTGTTTGAAAAACAAACCGCCTGGGTTAAAACAGGTAACACTGCCGATGTGCGTTTATCGTATTTGCCGGGGCGTAAATGGGAAGGAACGGTTGAATACATCTACCCCGCGTTGGACAAAAAAACTCGCACCTTAAAAGTACGCTTGCATTTTGAAAACCCGGGTGAAGTATTAAAACCTAATATGTTTGCCAAAGTGCGTATTTACGGTGGCTTTAAAGATAACCTTACTTATATACCGCATGAAGCATTGATTCGTACCGGCGATGAAGAGCGAGTTATTCTTAGCCTGGGCGAAGGCCGTTTTAGTTCACGTGTTGTGATTGCGGGGATGGAGTCAGGTGACTGGGTTGAAATAAAAGAAGGGCTGACACCGGGAGAGATAGTTGTTGTTTCCGGCCAGTTCCTGATTGACTCTGAAGCCAGTACCAAAGCCAGCGTAATGCGTATGGGTGAAGGTGATGCTGGTAAAACAGAAGAAAAGTCAGACTCAGTGGAAACGGGTCAGGCGGTGATGGGAATGGGTAAAGTGAAAAGCATTATGGCCGGTCACGGTATGCTAACACTGGAACATGAACCGATTGAGGCTTTGGGCTGGCCTGCGATGACGATGGATTTCACAACCGTAGATGGTGTGGATTTATCAAAAATCAAGGTCGATCAAGCCGTTCATTTTGAATTACAAAAGCAAGCTGATGGCGACTATAAAATCACTGTCATCAAGCCAACTGAATAAACCCGGTTGAATAAAGCTATATGCTAAATTTAGGAGTAATAAAATGATTGAATCAATTATTCACTGGTCCATTCGCAATCGCTTTATGGTGTTAGCGATGACGGCTGTACTGGTTATTGCCGGTATTGTGTCGATTAGATTAACACCACTGGATGCCATTCCTGATCTGTCGGACGTGCAGGTTATTATCAAAACTAACTTTGCAGGGCAGTCGCCACAGGTGGTTGAAGATCAGGTCACTTATCCATTAACAACGGCCATGTTGTCGGTGCCAAAAGCAAAGAACGTACGAGGCTATTCTTTTTTTGGTGACTCGTATGTGTATGTCATTTTTGAAGATGGCACCGATCCGTACTGGGCGCGCTCACGGGTACTGGAATACTTAAGTCAGGTAACCAGCAAGCTGCCTGCCTCGGCACGTCCAGAACTTGGGCCGGATGCAACCGGTGTGGGCTGGGTATACCAGTATGCCCTGGTTGATCGAACCGGAAAAAATGACTTGTCGCAGTTGCGTAGTTTGCAGGACTGGTTTTTGAAGTATGAGCTGCAAACAGTGCCGGGTGTTTCTGAAGTTGCCACCGTTGGTGGCATGGTAAAGCAGTATCAGGTTGTTTTAGATCCTGATCGTCTGCGCGCTTATAAGTTACCTTTATCTAAAATTCGTATGGCGATTAAGCGTGCTAACCAGGAAGTGGGTGGCTCGGTTATTGAAATGGCCGAAGCGGAATATATGATTCGTGCAACGGGTTATTTAAAGAGTGAAGAAGACATTCGCCAAATACCTTTAGGGGTTAATGATAATGGTGTGCCGATCTTGATGAAGGATGTAGCGGAAGTACATGTTGGCCCACAACTGCGCCGTGGTATTACTGAACTTGACGGTGAAGGTGAAGTGGTTGGCGGTATTGTTGTTATGCGTTTTGGCGAAAATGCCATGACGACTATTCAGGGTGTTAAGGACAAACTTGAAGAACTCAAAAAAGGTTTGCCAGAAGGAGTGGAAATTGTTGAAACCTATAATCGTGCTTCACTCATTCAGCGCGCGGTAGATAACTTAAATGCAAAACTGATTGAAGAATTTATTGTTGTGGGATTGGTTTGCATTATCTTTTTATTCCATTTCCGTTCAGCGCTGGTGGTTATTTTATCCTTACCAGTTGGTATTTTAGTCGCTTTTATCGTTATGAAATATCAGGGCATGAATGCCAATATTATGTCACTGGGAGGTATTGCGATTGCGATTGGTGCGATGGTGGATGCGGCCATTGTAATGATTGAAAATGTACATAAGCATTTCGAGAGGGAAAAAGTCACTGATTCAAACCGCTGGGAAGTGATTGCCCGAGCATCGGTTGAAGTCGGGCCGCCGTTATTTTTCTCCTTGCTGATTATTACGCTGAGCTTCCTACCTGTTTTTAGTCTGGAAGCGCAGGAAGGTAAACTGTTTGCACCACTTGCCTATACTAAAACATTTGCGATGGCCGCTGCCGCCGGTTTATCGATTACACTGGTGCCGGTGTTAATGGGTTATTTTATCCGGGGTAAAATTATCCCCGAAAAGAAAAATCCAATTAACAGGGCTTTAATTGCTATGTACCGACCGTTTATTGATATGGTATTAAAATACCCTGCACGTGTGTTACTGGTTGGTCTTGCTACTGTTGTTTCAGTCATGATACCGCTCTCTCATATTGGTTCGGAATTTATGCCGGATCTGGATGAAGGTGATTTGATGTACATGCCAACGACCTATCCTGCCATATCAATTGGTAAAGCACAGCAACTCCTGCAACAAACAGATAAGTTAATCAAGTCTGTGCCGGAAGTGAAAACGGTGTTTGGTAAAATTGGTCGTGCAGAAACGGCAACCGATCCGGCACCTTTAACCATGATTGAAACAACCATTCAGTTAAAGCCAAAGAGCGAATGGCGTGAAGGCATGACAACTGAAAAACTCATGCAGGAGTTCAGGGATTTAATCAAAATACCGGGGTTAACCAATGCCTGGGTTATGCCGATTAAAACACGGATTGACATGCTGGCAACGGGTATTAAAACCCCAGTGGGTATCAAGGTGGCCGGGCCTGATCTTAAGGTAATACAAAAGATTGGTAAACGCCTTGAAGAGATCATTAGACCGATCCCCGGTACCGCCTCTGTTTATTCCGAACGGGTTGCCGGTGGGCGTTATGTTGTTGTTGATATCGACCGGGTGGCCGCCGCACGATTTGGCTTAAACATTGCTGATGTACAGGATGTTGTAAAAACAGCAGTGGGTGGTATGAATGTTTCGCAAACAGTGGAAGGGCAGGAACGCTATCCGATTAACGTGCGTTACCAGAGTGATGTGCGTGACTCACTGGATAAATTGCGTCATTTGCCTATTGTGACGCCAATGGGGGCAAATATTCCATTGGGTGAAGTGGCCGATGTGCGGATTGAATCAGGCCCCGCTTTAATCAAAAGTGAAAATGCACGTCTTAATGGCTGGACGCTGGTGGATATTCAGGACCGAGATCTGGGTTCTTATGTTGCCGAAGCTCAACGCGTTGTTAATGAGCAGCTTGAACTCCCTGCTGGCTATTCACTGGCATGGTCGGGGCAGTATGAGTACATGGTTCGCGCCAAGGAGCGCTTAAGTGTAGTGGTGCCGTTTACGCTGCTTATTATCCTGTTCTTGCTGTATATAAACTTCCGAAACATGACTGAAGTGTTAATTATCATGGGTACCTTGCCGATGGCCATGGTGGGGGGTGTCTGGTTGTTATACTGGTTGGACTACAATATGTCGGTTGCTGTTGGGGTTGGTTTTATTGCCCTGGCGGGTGTGGCGGTAGAAATTGGTGTGTTGATGCTGGTTTATTTAAATCAGGCCTACAAACGCTTGCATCAGCGTTCTGAACGTGAGCATCGCTTAACACTGGATGAATTGCGTGAAGCGGTGGTTGAAGGTGCATTAATGCGCGTGCGTCCTATTATTATGACGGTTGCAGCTATCTTTACGGGGCTATTACCCATCATGTTAGGTAGTGGTACCGGTTCAGAAGTGATGCGACGTATTGCGGCACCGATGGTCGGCGGGATTATAAGCGCGACAGTTTTAACTTTAGTTGTCATCCCGGCGGTATTTTTCTTGTGGAAGCGGCGTGAAGTGAGAAAGAGTTAATTTTTTACCTGAATGTCTGGCAGGTTGTCATTTTATATATTGTTATTAAAATGGGAGTATGCCGGTTCAGATTATTATTCTTTTAACCAATACCCCGCAGCTTTGCTGCGGGGTTCTATTTTAAAGCAGAGAACTAAAAATGAAAAAAATGTTATTTGTTTTATTTATCAGTTTTGTACTTGTATCGTGTTCCAAAGAAGAGCCTTCCAAAGGCAAGCAACCGGCTGCTTCAGCCGATACGGCAGTGTCTGTTAAACCTGTAGTAACTAATATGGCACCAGTACCTGCCTCTCAGGCTGATTTTGATTTTACAAAGATTGCCTTAGGGGGCAAGTTGTTCAAGGAAAATTGTGCTGCATGTCATGGAAACAATGCAGAAGGAACACCAGACTGGCGCAAACGAAACCCGGATGGAACATTAAAACCACCACCATTAGATGGCACGGCTCACACCTGGCACCATCCGAAGGAATTATTAATGTCGATTATTACTACGGGTACGGCTAACATGGGTGGCAACATGCCAGCCTGGGGCGATAAATTGTCACAGCAGGAAATAGACGCTATTTTAACCTGGGTTCAGTCAAAATGGCCTGAGGAAATTTATACAAACTGGCTTGAAATTAACCGGCGCTAGCACCATTAAACAGAAGTATAATTGAATTTTTTGGAGAAACGTATGTACGGATTTAGTACCACATTTTCAGGTAGCTTTGACGATGCCATTACAAAAGTAACCGATGAGTTGCAAAAAGAAGGTTTTGGCGTTTTAACCGAAATTAATGTTAAAGCGGTGATGAAGAAGAAGCTGGATATTGATAAACGTCCCTATACTATTTTGGGTGCATGTAACCCGGTGCTTGCAAATCAGGCGATTACGGCAGAACCGGATATTGGTTTACTGTTACCGTGTAATGTACTGGTACGTGAAGAAGAAAACGGTGAGATCACCGTTGCTTTTATGGACCCTTCAGCAGTTTTAACCCTGGTTGAAAAAGACGGTATTGCTGAATTAGCCGCTGAAGTAAAAACACGTTTAGAACGTGTTCGTGATGCCCTTTAAGCTGGACAGCAAGTTGATAACGGAGACTGCTGTGAGTCACGCTGCCTTTTTAGGAT
>QIKU01000192.1 GCA_003232015.1 Gammaproteobacteria bacterium | reverse complement strand
ACAGGTAGGCAGGAATACCAATTTCGCGTAAGCGTGGAATAGCCGCAGCCGCATCGTTAGTATGCAAGGTGGATAAAACCAAATGCCCAGTCAACGCAGCCTGTATTGCCATTTCGGCTGTTTCTTTATCACGAATTTCACCCACCATAATAATATCTGGATCCTGGCGCAATAGCGTACGAATACCCGCTGCAAAGGTTACATCAATATTTGTTTGTACCTGCATCTGGTTAAATTCCGATACAATATTTTCGATTGGATCTTCGACTGTGCTGACATTCACTTCTGGTGTGGCTAGCTGCCGTAACGTGGCATATAACGTGGATGTTTTGCCCGAACCGGTTGGCCCGGTTACCAGCACAATACCATGAGGTTGCGTGACCATATTATTCCAGCAGGCAATATCTTTTTCACCAAAACCTAATGCAGTAAAATCTTTTGTTAAAACAATGGGGTCAAAAATACGCATTACCAATTTTTCGCCAAAGGCTGTTGGCATAGTGGATAAGCGCAATTCTATTTCGGCACCGTCCTGTAATTTTGTTTTGATGCGACCATCTTGCGGGCGTCTTTTTTCAACCACGTCCATACGCCCGAGCACTTTAATCCGGCTGGTCACCGCATTCATTACTAGCGGTGGCATATCGTAAACAAGGTGTAACATGCCATCAATACGAAAACGGATATGGCCTTTATCACGGCGTGGCTCTAAATGAATATCACTGGCACGTTGTTCAAAGGCATATTGCAATAACCAATCTACTATCTGAACAATATCCTGATCATTGGCATCAAGGTTGCCGGACTTACCTAATTCAACCAGTTGTTCAAAATTACCGATACCAATGTTCTTACGGTTTTCTGTTTCAGATGTCGCGCGTCTTATTGAATGACTAACACTGTAAAATTCATTCAGGAAACGCGAAATATCCAGTGGGTTTGTTATCACCCTTTCAATTTCAATACCGTTGTTAACGTGCGACAACTCGCTTTCCCAGCTACGCACATTCGGTTCAGCGGTTGCAATAACAACATGGTTCTCATGCACTTCTACCGGTAAAATTTTATGCCGAATCGCATAAGCGGATGAAATAACATCCGTCACGCTCGTTACATCAATCTTTAACGGGTCGACACGGTAATAGGGCAAACCTGATTTATCCGCTAACCATTGGGATAAGATATCAAGTGTGAGTTTTTGCCCTGGGTTTTTAAGATCATCCCATTCCTGCTGGCTAATAAGAATAAGCGGACTAATATCCAGCTTGCTGGAAGTACGCGCCGGTATTAAGAACTGTTCGGATAAGCTCGGTGCAATGCGACCATCTTCGATCAGATTTTTAACAATATCGGACAAAGAAAGCGATTCATCACTGCTTGCATGGAACTGACGTACCTGATTCATAAACTATTTCGCTAACATTTAATTCATTTAATTTGCTAATATCGTACTACTATTAGATTAGTATCTAATAATAGCATTGTTATTTACAATTATTCATCTATTTAGCGACTCATTCGACAATTATAAAAATGAATTATCAGTCACCCGCACCGAGTAACACGCCCATCCCGGCAAGTTCCAGAATATGATTCATATGCGCTCGGATCAACTCTGCATCTTCAAGTTTTAAAACATCATCGAGTATCTGCCGCGTGCGATTGCGGCTAAAATGACGCAAGACCCACTTCACTCTTAATAAAGAAGAGGCCGACATACTTAAGCTATCCAGCCCCATTCCAACCAATATTAAAGCCGCAGCAGGATCGCCAGCCATTTCACCACAAATTCCAACCGGTTTGTTATAAGCATGTCCAGCCTGAACAACCTGATAAATTGCTTTTAACACAGCGGGGTGCAATGCATCGTATAAACCGGCAACACGCGCATTATTCCGGTCAACGGCTAAAAGGTATTGGGTTAAATCATTTGAACCTATAGAAAAATAGTCAACTCGCTTCGCTAAGCTTTCAGCCATATAAACAGCAGAAGGCACTTCAATCATCACACCCACTTTCGGCATTACAACGTCTTCACCTTCTTCGAGCAACTCGCCGTATACACGGTGGATTAACGCAAGCGCGTCGTTTAATTCTGCAACATGACTGATCATGGGTAATAATATATGCAGATTATTCAGCCCACTGTTTGCTCGCAACATCGCTCTTATTTGCACCAGAAATATTTCGGGGTGATCTAGTGTAATACGAATACCGCGCCAGCCAAGAAAGGGGTTTTCTTCTACAATGGGGAAGTAACTAAGTGCCTTATCGCCACCAATGTCCAGAGTGCGCAAATGAACAGGACGCGGCGCGCAAAGTTCCAGAATGCGCCGGTAAATTTCACATTGTTCATTTTCACTGGGGAAACGTTCGCGCTCCATAAAGGGAAGCTCGGTACGATATAAACCAATCCCATCGGCCTGCGATGTTTTTTCTGGATTAATATCGGCTGTTAGTCCAGACGTTAAAAAAACTGTCACCCGATGACCATCTTCTGTCTGCGCAGGGAGACCAGCAAGCTCCTGCAACTTAGTTGTTAAGCGTGCTTCATCGTCAATTAAGCGCTGGTAGCGTTGCTGAACTTCATCGGCCGGGTTAACGTAAACGTCTCCTTTATAACCGTCAACGACCAGTTTGCAACCGTCCATTTTTCTAATCGGTATTAACTCGGCACCCATCACCGCAGGGATACCCATCGCTCGCGCAAAAATGGCAAGGTGTGAAGTGCGCGAACCATGACGGGATATCACACCCACTAATTTTTCAATCGGTACCTGGGTTAAATTGGCTGGTGTTAATAACTCGCCAACTAAAATAACTCTGTCTGGCAGAACCCGGTCTTTTTCATTATCTTCTCGCAGATAGCGTAAAATACGGCGGCCAAGATCGAGTACATCTGAGCCTCGTTCTCTCAAATACGAGTCATCCATGCTTTCAAACTGTGCGGCATAATCCTGTAACGTATCGCGCAAAGCCGCTTGCCCCCATTGCCCTTCACGAATATGGCTAACGGTTTCACCAAGTAAAGACTGGCTGTCGAGCATTAATAAATAGGCATCAAACAAGGCAAGTTCATCATCAGGAACCGTTTCGGCCAGTTTTATTTTTAACTCAGCAATGTCCTGTTTTACATTTTCAACTGCGGATTCAAATAGTTTAATTTCTGCATCAATATCGGTAATTTTCCGGTCAGGAATTGCCTTAATATCCGTTGGTACATACATAACACAACTGGTGCCAATCGCCATGCCAGGTGCTCCCGGTAAACCGGCAATCGGATGAAAAGCGCCACGTGGCACATCAGCATTTAAAATGTCGTCTAAATCCTGGCTAATGCGGGCATGTGCAAGGTTGTCTGCAATTTGAGAAGCAATGGTAATCAGAAAAGTTTCGCTATCAACATCAAAACAGGCTTTCGCCTTTTGATGCAGCGTGAGAACCGCAAGCACATTTCGATTGTGGATAACCGGTACACCGATATAACCATGAAAGGCTTCTTCGCCAGTTTCCGAAACATAATAGTAAGCAGGGTGTTGCGAACAATCGTCAAGACTAATGGGTTCGGCACGTTTAACAACCAGCCCAGACAAGCTATTATTAAGAGGCAAACGAACAACACCCACCGCTTCCTGATAAAAACCTTCCGTTGCCATTAAAACGAGCTGGCGATTTTGCTCGTCAACTAAAAAAATAGAACAGGCATCACAACTAATTGATTTATGGATATTACTAACAAGCAACTGTAGCTTGCGCTCAATTTTTCGCGTGACAAAAAATTCACTTATAATTTTTTGTAATTTTTGTAACATTGGTGTCGGTCGCCCAGCCTGAAAACTAACAACGTTGCTTTAAACCCAAACTAAAATCGGGTAACAATGCCAATAAGGCACGGCGATAAACACCGCGTTTAAATTCAATAACCTGTTCCACTGCAGTTTGAGGCTGGATCCAGCGCCACCGATCAAACTCCGGTTTTTCTGAACAGTCTAATTTAATAAATTCTTCGCTCGATGTTAGCTTAAGCAAAAACCAGATTTGCTTTTGACCAATACAAACAGGCTTACTGTTTGGTCTTTGTAAACTTTTAGGTAAATCATAGCGCAACCAGCCATCAGTTGACTTTAGAACTTCAACTTCATTAACATCTAAACCGATTTCTTCTTTTAATTCACGAAACAGGGCTTGCTGCGGGGTTTCATTTTTCTGAATACCCCCTTGTGGAAATTGCCACCCATCCCGTCCCATTCGCCGTGCCCACAAAAGTTCGCCTTCACCATTACTCAGCATAATGCCGACATTTGCACGGTAGCCATCTTGGTCAATCATCCCAGCTCCATATTTATTATGTTCTTATTACCTAATATAATTGCATAAATTCCCTCTAAAGGGTTAATTTTTACCCCCTTTTTACGCACAAACACACAGTACAATACCAGGATGTTGCAGAGTGTATTTTTAGGCTAGAATACCCCCATGAAAACAGTAAAAGCTAATAAAAATAAAGACTTAGCCATTTTCGACCTTGATAATACACTCCTCGCTGGTGACAGTGATGCACTCTGGGGCGAATTTATTGCCGGGCACGGCCACGTCGACAAGGAAGAATATGCACGTGAAAACCAGCAATTCTATGCTGACTATAAAGCCGGCACCCTGGATATTGATGCCTTCCTACGCTTTAGTTTAAAACCACTCAGCCAGCTCAGCATGGATGAATTGGAGATATTACACGAACAATTTATGCAAGAAGCTATCGTCCCGATTATCAGCAACCAGGCACGAGAGCTTGTTCAGCAGCACCGTGAACAAAGTCATGAGTTATTAATTATTACCGCAACCAACCGTTTTATTACCGCACCCATCGCCAAAGAATTTGGTATTGATAACCTGCTCGCAACCGAACCTGAAATAAAAAATAACCAATATACTGGACAGGTCGAGGGTATCCCCTGTTTTCAACACGGTAAAGTAACCCGGCTTAATGACTGGCTACAACAAACCGGCTATAACCTTGATAATAGCTGGTTTTATAGTGATTCACATAACGACATTCCGTTACTCGAACAGGTGAGCCACCCGATTGTTGTTGACCCGGACGACAAGCTCGCACAACATGCCAAACAACACGGCTGGAAAATGCTGCGTCTACACCCCAGCCTGTAAACACCAGCATCTATTTCTCAATCATGTTAAAAAATTATTCAACTTACTGGCTAATGGGCATACTTGCTATTGCAACCCTTACCAGTTTGGTTACTGCCTTACTCGTGGGCAGTAGCAGCGTTTCATTTAGCGATGTGCTACATAATATTTTTAACTCACAAGCCTCGACTCAGCAGCTGATTGTACAATTACGACTGGAACGTGCACTCGCTGCCTTTGTCACCGGTGGTCTGCTTGCCTTAGCCGGTGCATTAATGCAGGTGTTAATACGTAACCCACTCGCTGACCCCTATATTTTAGGTATATCGGGTGGTGCATCGGTTGCCGCACTGCTAGCGATTATGATTGGCTTACCGCTAATAGCACTCACAGCAAGTGCTTTCGCTGGTGCCTTATTTGCTATGCTGCTGGTTTTTTTACTCAGTCGCGGATTAAAAAATAGCCACTGGAACCCAACTCGTCTGTTATTAACCGGCATTATTCTTGCGGCAGGCTGGGGTGCGATTATCAGTTTTATCCTCACCTTTAGCCCCAGCAACCGTGTGCATAGTATGTTGTTCTGGCTAATGGGGGATTTAAGTTATAGCCACTTACCAACGCTCGGGTTTATTATTTTACTCGTTGGACTGTTACTGAGTTTATTATTAGCCCGCTCGTTGAATGTACTTATTCGTGGTGAACAATTTGCCCAGTCATTAGGTATCGCAACACATCAATTACAATGGAAGCTGTTAGTATTGGCTTCTCTTTGCACCGCAACGGCCGTTACTCAGGCCGGTAGCATTGGGTTTATTGGTCTGGTTGTACCACATCTGATACGACTTGCTGGTATTCAGGATCACCGGGTACTGTTACCCGCAAGCGTTTTATGTGGCGGCACCCTACTTACGTTCGCTGATACTTTATCCCGAAGTCTATTTTCGCCGATACAAATACCGGTAGGCATTGTAACCGCGTTAATCGGTATCCCGTTGTTTTTATATTTATTACACCGTAGCGAGGCACATCGCTAATGTCTTGCTTAAGTGTCAATAACCTCACCCTTAAAATAGCAGAGCGCACTTTATGCCAGTCACTCAGTTTTGAAATAAAAATTGGGCAATGCTGGGGCATTCTTGGTAAAAATGGTGCAGGCAAAACAACCTTATTACATACACTGGCGGGAATACAATCATCGAGTACCGTTGTTAACCCACAAGCAAGTATTAAACTGAATAACGTTCTCACCCGGCAATTAAAAAGCCAGACACGGGCGCAACAACTGGGAATTTTATTACAGGACTTTCAGGATATTTTTCCATCGACCGTACTCGACACAGCGCTTATCGGCCGCCACCCACATTTAAAAGCATGGCAATGGCCTGATCCTGACGATATTAATCTGGTTAAAAAATTATTAGCACAAATGGGCCTGGGCAATTATGAACAACGTAATATTGCTTCGCTGTCAGGTGGAGAACGCCGCCGACTGGGTTTAGTAACGCTACTAGCGCAACAAACCGCCATTTTATTACTCGACGAACCTGTTAACCATCTGGATATAGCACATCAACATCAACTGTTAAATTATTTAACAACTCCCCTGTTCAAACAACAACATGCCATTGCCATGGTCATGCATGATATTAATCTGGCAAAACAATATTGTGACCATATTTTATTAATCTATGACGATGGGCAAACACGAACAGGAAAAGCAGAAGACATTCTTACAGCAGAAAATTTAACCGAAGTGTATGGTTACCCAATAACAGAATTAACAGTCGACAAGCAATCAGTTTTTGTGGCGAAGTAAGTACAGCATAAAGAACATTAAGCCATAGGTGAAACCCGACTCTGCTCCGCATTATTTTCTTCCAGCCAGGTAAGCAATGGTTGCCAGTGTATTTTATCTGCTTCCGCTCGTTTGTCCCACATTTCATGAATTCCAATACCGCGTTCAGCGGCACGCACGTAATTTTGAGTGTCACGTAAGGTGGTAATAAAAGGAAGCCGTAGGGTTTTTAAAAAGCGTTCCAGAGACTGGTAAATCACAGTATTTGTTTTTGCTCGATTTGCCACTACCCCCACCCGAATACCAAGCTGCCGCACCTTGGCAACCAGTAATAAATCTTCTACAAAACGGGTGGCGGCATGAATATCAATCGGCGAAGGTAAAACAGGAATAAGTACGGTATCAACCTGACGAATAAATTCTAATAACTGCGAGTGATCAACCCCGGCCGGTGCATCAATAATAACCCGGTCGGTATCGGGAATAGTTCGGTTTTGCCAAACACGCGTGACATTACCACGCGGCTTTTTATGGGCTTCAACGCCATGAATAAGTGGCCGCTCTTTCGAACGCAGATTTAACCAACGGGTACTCGAACCCTGTGGATCATAATCCATAAGTGAAGTTGAAAAACCAGTGTTGGCATAGTGACTGGCAAGATTAGTCGCAATGGTTGTTTTGCCACAACCACCTTTTGTATTTAAAACAATAATTCGCTGCATATCCATAACAATACCAAACTGACCCTGTACTCCTTAAATATCGGCCAAAAACCAAAGAATTTGAGGAAATAATGTGATAGATGTAACAATTATACTGTATTTAGTATAGCTGTTCTGGTTGTAAATCAACCAAATAAATAAGATGTAATAGGAAACTTTATTATTATAAATTTCACATGCAAATAAATTCATATAAAACATGCAGTTATATTGTTTTGTACAATAGCCACTTTTTACAGGCTTGACATTCAGCGGGCATATCTCGTAAAGTCTCTCACCTTAGCAAACAGGTGTTTGAGCTTTTAACCAAAATCTCAACTGAAACGGGAAGCCGGTGATCATCTAAAAAATGAAATTCCGGCGCTGCCCCCGCAACGGTAAGCGAGTAAAAGTGAATTATTAAGCCACTGCCAAAATTAATCGGCGATAACAAGTCACCGATTATAGGTGGGAAGGCAATTCACCCGATTTACGTTTTTTTGTAAATCACTCGTAAGCCCGGAGACCGGCCTGTTTATTATTAAAAGAATGTGTTGCGGAGGGCAATATAGTCGGACAGCCTTCTCGCAATGCTGCACGCCAAAAAAAACCTCTTCAACACCATAACTTATACACGGGTGTGTGTTTTGGAGAGAACAATGAAGTACCGAACAGCCTTAAATCTGGCAATAACCACAAGTATACTATTCACAAGTACTCATCTTGCTGCCGCAGATGAAAATAATATTATTGTAACAGCAACACGAACAGCGCAAACTGCAAACGATAGTTTAGCCTCGGTTACCGTTATTACAAAAGAACAAATTGAGCAACAACAGGCCAATGATATTCCTGAATTACTTAATGGCATTCAGGGTATTGATATTAGCAACAATGGAGGCTTAGGAAAATCAACCAGCATTTATATGCGCGGCACCAATGCAAGCCAGGTACTGATTTTAATTGATGGCATCCGCATGGGTTCTGCAACACTGGGAACGGTTTCACTACAAAGCATTCCTGTTTCACAAATTGAACGAATTGAAATTGTACGTGGGCCACGAGCCTCATTGTATGGCTCCGATGCCATTGGTGGTGTTATCCAGATTTTTACCAAAAAAGCGCAATCAAATAATATCAATGCATCAATCGGCTATGGCAGCCGAGACACAACAAAGTTAAATGCCGGTTTTAATACGGCAAGTGAGAATAACCAGTTTTCCCTGAATATTGGCTACCTGCAAACCAATGGCTTTAATGCCTTAAAAACCAGTGCCCCGGATAGAGATGGCTATAAGAATACATCTGTTAGCGCAAACTATAAACGCCAGTTCTCAACGCAGTCCTGGTTAACAGCCACTTTTATGCGTGCTGAGGGCAATAACCAGTACGATGACAGTTTTACAATAAGCAACGTTTTAGATGCCGACTTCGTACAACAGGCAACGGGTATTAACTATGTTTTTGCGCCACTTAAAGACTGGCAAATGTCATTAAAAGCCAGCCAGAGTCAGGATAAAAGTGATAACTTTAAAAATGGCGTAGCAAACGGCACCTTTAACACAACACGCGATATGCTCTCATGGCAAAATGACATTACCCTGAGCAACACACTGCTGTTAACCGCTGGTATTGATTATCAAAATGACAAAGTCGACAGTACGACAAATTATGATAAAAAAACGCGTGACAACAAAGGTTATTTTATACAGCAACAATGGTTTGGAGATAATAATGACATTCTCGCCGCCATTCGCCTTGACGACAATGAAGCCTTTGGCAACAACACCACCGGTAATATTAGCTGGGGAACAAACCTGAATAATGAACTACGACTCATTAGCTCTTATGGCACCGGATTTAAAGCACCTACATTTAATAATCTTTATTTCCCAAGCTCAGGCAATGCAAACATAAAACCAGAGAAGTCAGAATCATATGAACTTGAACTCCGAAGCGTTGCCTCAACAACCCAATGGGCTGTCAATCTTTACCGTACCAATATATCAAACCTGATTGTCTATCCAGCGCCGACTTACCAGGTAACGAATCTGGATGAAGCTCGCATCGATGGCCTGGAAATGAATGCCACATTTAAACAAGCCGACTACAATACCCATGTAGAACTGACCTTCCTGAAGCCGGTTAATGCATTAACTAAAAAAGTGTTGCCACGCAGAGCCAAGCATTCAATAAAGATTAATATTGACCAGAATACAGGGAAGTGGCGCTCGGGACTCGAAGTCATTATAAAAGGTAAGCGCTATGATAATACCAGCAACTCGATAAAACTCGATGGTTATTCCCTGCTTAATCTAAATACTCGCTATCCTCTTTCTAAAAACTGGATGCTTCGTGGTAAGATACATAACCTGTTAGACTCAGAATATCAAACAGCCAACAATTATAATAGTGAAGGACTCGGTGTGTATGTGTCACTTAACTACTTAGGCGACTAGATAAAGCAGGGATATAAATAATTTCGCATGAAAATGAAAAATAATATGGTTGTTTTTCTTGCAGTATCATTACTGCTTCATGCGGTGTTATTTATAAAAATAACGCCACAAGAGATTATATTGCCTGCGGATACAGGCAACATAATCTCTATTACTATTTCTTCAAGTACAGCGAAAAATACAAAACCAGCACCAATACAAGCGATTAAAAAATCGGTTCAAAATAAACTCGCTATGGAAAATAAAGAAAAAGTAACAAATAAACAGCAACTACAAAAAATAACGAAAAATATAACAAAGGAGCAAAGCCATCTGCTCCCCACCACGGCTCCCCAACAAACCGCAAATACTACATCACAAACCCAAATAATAAGTTTATTAAAAGATAAAATAAAACAGCACTTTTATTACCCAAAAATGGCACAACGCCAGAACTGGCAAGGCAAAGTGTTACTGGTTTTTGATATTAATACGCATGGATTAATAAAAAATATTACTGTAAAACAAAGTTCGGGCTATTCAATACTGGACAATGCCGCGATGACTTCATTGACTAAAGTTAGCAAAATCCCCCAGAACTGGATAAAGTCAGAATACTATTCAAGCTTAAAGCTCACCGTTAAATATCGTTTAGAGGAAAGTTAAAATGGGACATCGCTTATCAAAAATTTATACACGCACCGGTGACAAAGGAACAACAGGGCTAGGCGATGGTAGCCGCGTCGCTAAAGATCATCCGCGTGTTGAGGCCTTTGGTACCGTTGATGAATTAAATAGCGCGATTGGAACGGTACTCGCTTATGACATACCTGAGACGGTGCGTGAATGTTTTAATCAGATCCAGCATGATTTATTCGATTTAGGTGGTGAATTTTGTGTTCCCGGACGCAATATTATCAGTGATAAAGATGTCACTTATTTAGAAGAAGTGCTCGACAGTTTCAATGAGGCACTGCCTAAATTAAAAGAATTTATTTTACCATCAGGAGGCTTAGCCACATCACACTGCCACCTGGCAAGAACCATCTGCCGTCGGGCAGAACGCCGTTGCTGGACGTTTAGTAATAGCGAAAAAAGTGTTAATACACATGCGCTCGCTTATATAAATAGACTATCAGATTTATTATTTGTAGTTTGCAGAGTACTCGCCCGGCACGAAAATGGCAGCGAGGTTTTATGGCAACCTAAACAGAAAAATAATTAACCCAGGGGCTGTTGAACTTACAGATGTTAGTGATCAATACAACCTTGCGGCTCGGGCAACCCCGCTATACGCGAGCCCTGCCGTGCAGGCCCGCCAGGAAATAAAGTATATAAAACATCTTCTGGAAACTTCTGCTTTGTTTCACGCGATAAATGTTTCATTAATAACTTTACCATCGGCGTAATGCCATATTTAAAATAAAATGTACGCATAAACTTTAGAACAATCCAGTGATCTGCTGTTAACTGAATATCTTCTTTGTTTGCTAAAAACTCGGCTAACTCTTCCGTCCACTCTGATGGATCTACCAGGTTCCCTTTAGCATAAACACGGTATACTTTACCCGAAAATTCAAACTCAGAAACAAAGTGTTTAACATCCTTTTGCTTGCCCACCGCTTGCATATGAGTAACCGGCTCCACTTCCGCATCGAGTCGCGACTTTGGCAAACCCGCAATATGCAGTCCCTGGTGCATAACCCCCCCGGGGAAAAGGCTAATCAAGTAATCGTCATTTGCTTTTAAGTCACTGAGCATTTCTGCAATGTCTCTCTTTAAAAGTTTACGTATCGGCGAAATATTAAACTGATCATAATAATCTCGCATGACATGCAATATTTCAAAATGTGCATCGCGCAATGTTAAACCGTCTTTTTCTGCCAGTGCTTTGGCAATGTCCGGGTTCCAGTCTGCAATATTCTGTAAGTCACCATTATCTGTCAGTGTAAAATTCTGACCGCCAACAACCAGGTTCTGCATACGACCTCCTCAATGTAACTGCAATTTATAGTTATACAGTAATTATATCGGTTATATCCCAAATTACTTTAAAACAACAAAAACCCCTAACGTATTGATTTTAAAATATAAAAACCAAAATTATATATTTGGTTTGTAAATACTTCACACTTTTTGTCCGCATTGTTTCATTTTTTAAATGTAAATCTATCGATATGATGCTTCCATGAATAACAGGATAGAGCAAAATGATTAGCTTATACGAATTAGATCCGGGGAAAAACCTCAACCCACTATTAAAGAATATTCCAGCGGCTGCATCGCCGCTTTTTCCAGCCGGGAATAAATTACATAACCCGCACAGTGGTTTTGATAACTACGAAATTAAAATCAACCTTGAGTCAATCCATTACACAGGAGAAGATTATGGTTATGGCTGGACTTTTGTTGTTTCCACGTTAAAACACCATTGGATAAGCTGCCAAATACGTATCCAGCGCGGTAGCAAGTCATTTGTTAATAAGGATATTTATCACAACAATGTTGAAACAGATTTTTACACTTTGCAACACCTGCCTATTGCCCTTTGTGCACAACATATCAGTGGCTTTAAGGCTGAGTCAACAGTATATCTGAACTCAAATTCGTTAAAGCAAACAGCGACACCCACCAGTATTTATACTGGCCTGGATGAATCAGATGCTGGGTTTCATTTCCATGAACTGCTCACGCTTACTCACCAAAATGTGCAATTTATGTTTGTACTTAACTTTGAAATAACCCCCAAAGGCACGCAGGCTTTCAGGAACTAAGCTGGGATAAAAATAGAAAGGGGAAATCCTGAATCGAATTAACCTAAAGTGCTTTTACATTAACCAGTAGATTAGACGTATCGAGTAACAGGCAACTACTCTGGTTATCGTCACTGCCTAAATAGCCTTTAAATAAACCCTCCATTTCCAGAACCACATCCAGACCCATGCGTTCCAAACCTCTTAAATCAGACTGATGAAAGTTCATTACTTCATGAATTTCATCTATTTTTAGAGCCACTAAAGGTTTTACACCATCATTGGTAATGTTAATGACCACCGTATGCAGCGACTCTTCTATCTGACTACGGGCATGACTAAAGTATTTTATTAAATAATTCAGATTTGTTAGCCGTGCAATACGTAATTTTTCTAACGCGTCGTCTAACCGGCCATTATCTCTTAAATCAAGCAGTTCATCTGCCAGCGCATGGATTGCCTTATGTGGCTTGTCAAAATGCTTCATTATGTCCATTAAGGCTTCATCGCGTGTTTTAAATTTATCGTACCACTGGCCAAAGGCACATAAATGCGGGTCTCGCGCTTTATCGAAGGGGGCATTTTCTTTTAACGAGCGTTCAAGTGCATCCACCCAGTCGACATGCTCCTGTTCTCTCGCATTTAAAAGCTCAACCATACCCGACTTAATTTCCCGGGTTGAAGGAATATCCAGCATTTCTGCAAAGTTATAAACGGCAACAGGTTCATCCATATAATTGATAACTCCCAACAATCCTCGAGACTTAACAGGCGGTTGCAATAATTTGTCTAAATCCTGAGTGACAGAAAGAATATTCTCGATATTAATCGCAAATAACTCGTCACCAATCCAGAAGGTAAAAACCGTTAAAACTTCGCTTTCATTATCAATAATAGGCTGGTTTGCTGCTGCTATGTTCATAGTCGCTCTTTGAGTATTCTGTTATTTGATAGTCAAAATAGCGGCATTTGTTAGCATATCTTTAGGTATTTAAGATGTTATGGGGAAAAAATTACAAGTATCTGTAAAAAAGCAAAAGGGCAGCTGAATGGCTGCCCTTTTGCTGTATTGATTAAAAAATTGTCGTTTTTACAATAATGGCACCATTAACAGTGCAACAATATTGATGATTTTAATCAATGGGTTAATAGCAGGACCCGCTGTATCTTTGTATGGGTCGCCGACAGTATCACCGGTTACTGCTGCTTTATGGGCATCGGAACCTTTGCCGCCATGATGACCATCTTCAATGTATTTTTTGGCATTGTCCCAGGCACCGCCACCCGTTGTCATTGAAATAGCAAGGAACAGGCCGGTAACAATAGTACCAATTAAGAGCCCACCGAGTGCCTGCGCACCCAGGGTTAGCCCTACGATGATAGGTACTGCAACCGGTAATAGCGACGGTATAATCATTTCTTTAATCGCCGCCTTGGTCAGCATATCAACCGCTTTGGAATAGTCTGGCTTTTGCGTGTAATCCATAATGCCCGGCATTTCCCTAAACTGGCGGCGTACTTCAATAACCACCGAGCTCGCTGCACGCCCTACGGCTTCCATTGCCATCGCACCAAATAGATACGGGATAAGGCCGCCAATGAATAAACCAATAATGACGTAGTGATTAGACAAGTCAAAAGTAATCATTGTCCCATCCCCATGGCTCGCCAATGATTGCGTAAAGTCTGCAAACAGAACTAACGTTGCCAGACCAGCCGAACCAATCGCATAACCTTTGGTGACGGCTTTGGTTGTGTTACCCACTGCATCTAATGCATCAGTACGTGCACGAATATCTTCTGGCATATTTGACATTTCAGCAAGACCACCGGCGTTATCCGTAATCGGTCCATAAGCGTCTAAAGCAACAATAATACCGGTCATAGACAGCATAGACGTTGCTGCAATGGCAATCCCGTATAAACCGGCATAGTAGTAAGCACCGTAGATAGAGGCACAAATAGCAAGCACTGGCAGTGCAGTCGATTTCATTGAAACACCTAAACCGGCAATAACGTTAGTACCGTCACCCGTTGTGGATGCTTCGGCAATATGACGTACCGGGCCATACTCCGTTGCCGTGTAGTATTCTGTGATCACAATCATAGCAATCGTTAAGACTAAACCAATCAATGCAGAAGCATACAGGGCATTTGGTACTGAACCTTCAACACCCGGTAACACCACATCACCCATCATCTGGTGAGTAACAAAATAAAAGGCAATGGCAGAAAGTACAGCCGCAATACCGGTACCCCGGTATAAAGCATTCATGATTTTGCCACCATCCTGAACTGACACAAACCATGTACCAATAATAGAGGTAAGAATAGAAACACCACCAAGCACCAATGGATAAGTTATGGCCAGATCACCGGCATCTTTCAATAACAGGCTGCCTAAAATCATGGTGGCAATAATAGTTACCGCGTAGGTTTCAAATAAATCCGCAGCCATACCGGCGCAGTCACCCACGTTATCACCTACGTTATCGGCAATAACCGCCGGGTTACGCGGGTCATCTTCTGGAATACCGGCTTCAACTTTACCAACGATATCAGCGCCTACGTCGGCACCTTTAGTAAAGATACCACCGCCTAAACGTGCAAAGATTGAAATCAACGAGCCGCCAAAAGCTAAACCAAGCAGCGGATGAAGTGTATCTTCAACCCCTATTGAAATCAGAATGGCATAATAACCAGCAACACCTAACAGGCCTAAGCCCACTACCAGCATGCCTGTGATTGCACCACCTTTAAAGGCAACTCTTAAGGCAGGGTTAATCCCCTGTTTAGCCGCTTCGGCAGTACGTGAATTACAGCGCACTGAAACATGCATACCAATATAACCGGCAGCACCTGATAGTATTGCGCCAATGGCAAAGCCAATAGCGGAATACCATCCTAAAAAGATGCCCATCGCAATAAATAAAACCACACCGACCATTGCGATAGCCGTGTATTGGCGTGCAAGATAAGCGACTGCACCTTCCTGTATAGCAAGTGCGATGCGTTTAACTTCATCACTACCTTGCGGTAATTTCATAATGGATGCAATTGAAACGCCACCGTATATAATAGCAACTAGTGAGCACCCAAGAGCAAAGAGTAAACCGTTTGACATGATATCTTCCCCTGTTGGTTCTTGATTTTGTGTGTAAAATTTTAGCCCCTTGATGCTATACCTTTTCAAGCAGTAGGGGTATTGTCTCTTTTTATTGCGTCATGACTCTGGTTAATGAAGAATTGATTAATATACGGATGTATTTATTTTTTATTGACTGAGATCAATAAATAAACAGAAAACAAGCAACTTTTAAAGCTATATTAGGAAAACCAAATATGAAACAACCCATTATCGTTATTGGCCTGGGAGAAATGGGTAGCGTCTTTGCCCGAGGGCTACTTAAGTTAGGACACCCGCTTTACCCCGTCAGTCGAGGGACATCACTTGAAACCACTGCACAACAAGTGCCCGATCCTTTGCTGGTACTGGTTGCCGTGGCCGAAAATGACCTCCATCCTGTACTAAAAGAAATACCGACCGCCTGGCAACAGCGTCTTGTGTTGTTGCAAAATGAGTTGCTACCAAAAGACTGGCAGCAATATGGCTGGAGTAAAGCCAGTCCCCCAACCATTATTTCAGTCTGGTTTGAAAAGAAAAAAGGCCAGGATTCAAAAGTACTTATTCCCTCTCCCGTGTACGGCACACATGCACAAACCATACATGACGCGCTTGCCACACTGGATATTCCAGTTACCATCCTCAAAAATAGTGAACAACTTGAATTAGAGTTAGTGATTAAAAATGTTTACATTCTAACAACCAATATTAGCGGGTTAGCGCTGGAAAAAATGGGGCTGGAAACCGCTGCCACTGTTGATACACTATGGCAAAAGCATCAGAACCTGGCTAAAACAGTCGCGAACGAGATTATTGATATACAGGAAACCTTAACAGGCAAAACATTTAACCGTAATGCGTTAATAAAAGGAATGCATACCGCAATGTTAGGCGACCCGGAACATAAATGCATGGGGCGCTCTGCATCTGCACGCCTGGAACGTGCTTTAAAAATTGCAAAAGATGCAAAGTTAAATCCTGTGCAACTGCTTAAAATCGCCAGCGCCTAAACAAAACGAACCGCAAGAAAAATTATGCCAAAAAATTCAGCCATCGTTCTAATCGCCTGCCCAGACAGAAAAGGCCTGGTCAATACCATTACTGATTTTATATCGAAACATAATGGCAATATTATTGACCTCGAACAACACGTCGACCAACTAGAAAAAATGTTCTTTATGCGTATTGAATGGGATTTAACAGGCTTTAGCATTGATACTGACAAAATACATCA